>JAHDFW010000101.1 GCA_020627945.1 Cytophagales bacterium | reverse complement strand
GGTTCCTAAAGAAGAAAGATATACGGCGCATTATGATAAAAACGAAAATGGTAAATACGACTTCCCTAAAGAAGTATCTGCCATTGATCACATATTAATCTCGAAACGATTAGAACCAAATATTAAAAACGTTGTGATCGACCACACACATGACCCAACTGTTGTATCAGATCATTTCCCTGTGATAGTAGAGTTGGAGTTTTAATTTTACTTGCTAATGTTGATAATGTTCAATGCAAATTAAAAGCACTCTGTAACGAAAGATTAAAGCATTTCAATGGAATGCTAAATGATTTTACGGAAGTTGTATAAAGGTGCTAACCGATCTGTGAAATATCGAGTATAAAGGTTGATATTAATATTTAACCAAAGTTAGTTTTTAGAAACTCCTGATATCTGTTGCTTTAAAATTCTAACTTTTTAAGTGAAAACTAACCTAGTTTAGGTCGTTCACAAAACAAATATGTCGTTCATAAGGTTTTTCGAATGTTGCCGAATTATTAACTAATTTTGCTTTTACCTGAAAATGCAGGTTTGAAGCAGGGTTAGTGTATTAATTTCAAGAGGCATGTATTTATTGATTATATTCAGAAAAACGTTTTTAGTTTGTTTTTTAATAGCTGGTTGTTCCTTACTTGGCGCAGCACAAACCTGGTCAGAACTAGCCATCAGCGAACCCTCTTACGAGGAAGGTTTTAGATTTTACGGATACTCAGTTGATATCGATGGGGATTATGCTGTTGTTGGTGATTATCGTAATAGATATCATACAGGAAGAGCGGAAATATTGCATCATGATGGAGAGCGATGGCTGAGTATAGGTGTACTTAGTGCCTCAGATAGTTCAAAAAATGATTACTTTGGGTATTCGGTAAGTATAAGCGGAAAAGTGGTCGTTGTTGGAGCTAAGCATGATAACACCAATAATGGGGCTGTTTATGTTTATACAATACCTGACACTGCGTGGAGTTCAATTACAGAAATTGCGAAATTAACAGCTTCTGATGGAGCAGTAGGAGATGAGTTTGGTTTTTCAGTAAGTATTAATCAAGATAATGTGATTGTAGGAGCTCCCAACGATGACGATAGTGGAGTGGAGTCTGGTTCGGCCTATGTGTTTACAAAACCAGTTTCAGGATGGGTGTCAAGTCCTGAAACGGCAAAATTAACGGCTTCAAACGGAGCCGCGTCAGCTCTATTTGGGTCATCGGTAGATATAGACGGTGATGAAATAGCCATCGGATCTATTGGGTATAGCAATTCTAAAGGAGCTGGATATATCTTTACAAAACCTATAGGTGCGTGGGCGAGTGCTAATGAAACCGCTATTTTAACCGCGTCCGATATTATGGATAACTACCAGTTTGGTGTTTCCGTTAGTATTTCTGGAAATAACGTGGTGTTTGGGGCAGAATTTGCCTCAGACTTTAAAGGTGCTGCCTATGTGTTCACGAAAACAGGTATGTCTTGGGTTAGTGCTAACGAAACGGCTAAACTTACCAGTTCTGATGCGAGCGTTGGAGATCGATTTGGTACTTCTGTTTGTATAGATAGCAATACCATTGTGGTGGGAGCATTTTGGGATGACGAGGGTTTTACGAATTCTGGTTCGGCCTACGTATTCGAAAAAACGGGTAACAATTGGGTGAGTACTACTGAAACAGCAAAACTAAGTGCAATCAATGCTAATACTAATGAGTTCTTTGGTAAGTCCGTAAGTATTTCAAAAGATAAAATGATTGTAGGAGCCTACAATTACCGCGGAATAGGGACGATTACAGGGGCAATATACGCGTTTAGTAAAAATGGAGGAGGCTGGTCAGTTAATGAAGACCATGAAATAGTAATGCCTATATTTGATACGCTTAATTATTCTTCTCTTACTGCTATTAACCTAAATTACAGTTATAAAATTGATGTGGAAGGTGATTATACAGGTATCATTGGAACACAAGGGATTTATGTTAACTATTATGACGGACTACGATGGTTAACACAAGCGATATTTAGACCTACTACTGTTACAGGTTCTTCGAGAAACTTTACTATGTATCAAGAATACTTGGTTATATGTTCTTGGGCTGGTTCAGGGGCCTCAACTTTAGGTGGAATCAACGGAGTAAAGGCGTTTGTTTATAAAAGAAATGGTAAGCACTGGAAATCTAGTGATACACCTATTGCTACCTTATATACTTCTCAGAACAGTAGTTTCGGATTTGGAAAATCCATAGATATGGATGGAGACAATATAGTGATAGGGTCTGATGAAGGAGTTTTTGTTTATCATAAAACGGGCCAAGAGTGGACTTCATCGGCTGAAAGCGCAAAACTCACACCTTCCAGCGGTCCAACCTCAAATTTTGCTAGGTCGGTTGCAATAGTTGGGGATAAAATAGTAGCTGGTCAAGTTGGATATGGGACAAACGTAGAGGCTGCGGCTTATCTTTATGTGAGCAATGATAGTACATGGACGGACACCACAGAAAGCGCTATTTTGAAACCATCGAATTCAAACTCAATAATATTTGGTCATTCAATAGATATACAAAACGGAGATGTCATAGTTGGAGCTCCAGGAGATACAGGGACAATATATTTATATGATCAACCAACCTCTAGCGTAACACCTATTACTGAAACAGCAATATTAACTTCAACTGATCATGGTCAATTGTTTGGATATAGGATAGACGCGTCTAACGACTATGTGGTGGTAGGAGCTCCAGGTGATGATGAAATGGGAACAGATGCTGGAGCCGTCTACTATTTTCGTAAACCAGAAAATGGTTGGGTGAATATGACACAAACTGGTAAACTATTTGCATCTAACCCTCAAGCTGGGATAAGATTTGGGTATGATGTTTCTCTGTCTGGAGATTATATGGGAGTGGTCGCTCGCGAAAATGTTAATTTTAATGCAGAATCCGCGGCATACCTTTATGGTGCTGGTTGCACCACTCCGTCTGGTTTGTATCAGGATACAATTTGTTATGGGGGCAGTTTACAGTATAATGGAATTGTTTATGATTCAACGAACCTGACTGGTCAAGAACACTATGTGGTGGGGGTGGATAGTTGCGACTCTATTGTGAATGTGATGATTCATATGTTACCTGAATTATCTAGCGATACTACCGCAAAGCTTTGTGGTAATGATACCATTTACATTAATGGAACCGCATACCATGCTGGCAATTCTACGGGTGTTGAAGTGTTTAATAACATAGGGCAGTATGGTTGTGACTCTTCCGTTTATGTTAACTTAACTTTTACGACTAGTATCTCAGATTTTTCTCTTAATCCAATAGATACATCTTCGTGTGATAATGTGGCTATTATATCTGAAATAAAAACTTCTGGAAGCCAAGTAGATATTAGGTATTCCTTGCGAAATGATCTTAATGACACGCTTGTTGATAGTTCGATTATAGGTGATGGTTCGATATTAAGTTTTAATACTGGTCTTGTGGAAAGTTCGAGTACTTACAATGTTTTAGCAGAGAGTAGATCATCAGGACTGTACTTTGATGGTGTTAATGATTATTTGGTTACAGAAAATGATATTCTGAATGCACCCCCATCAAATCTTACTCTGGAACTTTGGGTAAAGTCTAATTTAGATGTTTCTACGGGTTATCGATGGGTTTATTCGATGGAAGGGTACTATAACTGCAAAATAAATGGAGCAGGGGATGTTATGTTTTTCTTTGATGGTACTCAAGCTGGAGCTAGTATAGCGGCTGGCGTAATGAGTGATAATAAATGGCACCATTTAGTGGGTACAAACGATGGGACAACTACCCGTGTATATATAGATGGGGTATTTTCTAACTCTCATGCTGAAATAATTGGTGATATTACTAATACGAACAGACCTACTGGTATTGGTGCGGTGTACAATGGTACGAACCCATTCAAAGGTTCTATAGATGAAGTTCGCTTATGGACTATTACGAGAAGTGAAGCTCAAATTCAGGAAAATATAGAATCGTGTTTGTCAAGTTCAGAATCAGGTATTTACACTTATTATAATTTTGAAAATACGGGTGACAATGATACCGTTCAAGATCTTTCAAGTAATTCAAACCATTTAGCCTTTATGAATACAGACTACCCAAGTAGTGTGACTAGCGGAGCCTATGCTTGTTCAAAGTGTTCCATAACCTTATCTGATTTGCCTAGTGTTAATATACTTCCTGTTTTATCGTCTGTAGACAGTTCAACATTATGTGCAGGTGATAGTATAGTTATAAATGGAACTACGTATAATTCTTCAAATCTAACTGGGTCGGAAGTATTCAATAATATAGGTATTTATGGTTGCGATTCAACGGTGACGATTGAGTTAACCATGTTGTCAGAGCTTACAGGTGTCTATAATGAGGTAATCTGTTCTGGAGAAAGTGTTACTATCAATGGTACAGAGTATAATGCTGCTAATTCTTCAGGTTTGGAGGTGTTTAAGAATATTGGGGATTATGGTTGCGACTCCACGGTTACGGTAAGCCTGAATGTGCTTCCAGAAAAGGCAAGCACGATAGATACGACTTTATGCGCAGATGGAAGTTTGACTATTAACGGTCAAATTTATGATCTCAATAATTCAAGTGGGACTGAAGTCTTTACTAACATTGGAGCATTTGGCTGTGACTCCATTGTTGATATAAACATAACGTTCTTAGAAGAAAATATTACAACCATTGATTCCATAATCCAGGCAGGCGATGAGATTGTAGTAGGGAATAGCACTTATAGTTTGACAGGGAATTATACTGATACATTAATTGATGTCCAAAACTGTGATAGTATTATAATAACCAATCTATCTGTGATAAATGGTATTGATAGAATATCATATGAAGAAGTAATTATTTGGCCAAATCCAACATCTGGATATATATATGTTACTTTATCAAGCCCTACAGAAAATTTAACGACCAATATATATAATGCTCAAGGTGTCTTATTGAAGCAAATGGAACTGACTGGTTTAAAGGAGAACAAAATTAATCTCAACTTTCCTGCAGGAATGTTTTTTGTTGAAATTATGAAACAAGGAGAGTTGAAAGGCAGAACTAAAGTAGTTAAGAAATAGTTATTGTTTTACTAAGGTTAGCTTCTTTTGAATTTTGTAATCAAGTGTTAAAACCAAATGGTAAACTCCGTTTGATAGATTATTGAATTGATACAAAGTTGTTTCGTTTTCGGATATAGAATTAAACCAATAACTAACGTGCTTTGGTCATTAAAGAAGTTGGATACAGGTGATCAAGAAGATGATTTAATAAACGTTAGCTACAAGGTTCCGAAAGAAGAGCGATACACTGCTCATTACGATAAAAATGAAAATGGTAAATACGACTTCCCTAAAGAAGTATCTGCCATTGATCACATATTAATCTCGAAACGACTAGAGTCAAATATTAAAAATGTGGTAATTGACCATACTCATGACCCAACTGTGGTGTCAGATCATTTTCCAGTAATTGTGGAATTGGAGTTTTAAGGAGAATTACCGGTTTTTAGAGTAGGATTAGTCATAAGTATATTGTTTTAATCCTTGCAATTGGGTTTCCAGCCAGGTTTTTTGAAAATATAACCTAATTTGTTTTTTAGTCCTTGGGCTTGCTTTACATCTTGAAATAGGTGTTCGAATTCGTGGAATGCAGTTTTAAATAAACTTTCACCAATTATATCGGCTTCAATACCAAACTCCAGACATTCATTTTCGGATTTGAAAGTTCCGAATAGTTTGTCCCAAATAATAAGGGTTTCACCATAATTTTTTCCATAGTTTTGGTTGTTGCTTGAGTGATGAACTCTATGGTGTGAGGGGGTGACAAGAATTGATTCTAAGAAGCCAAAGTGTCCTAAGAATTTACTGTGCATAAAGTAAGCCCAGAATTTACCTAATGCGTATATGACCAGAAACATTTCAAATGGAAACCCGATAAGAACCATTGGAGCAAAGAAGAAATAGCGATATAATGATTTCAAAAGAGCAGGCCTTAGGGCAGTAGACAAATTAAGGTACTTCGAAGAATGATGGTTGATATGTGTAGCCCATAATATTCTTACCTCATGTTCTGCACGATGCATAAAATAAAAAATAAAATCCCAGCAAAAGAAACAGGCCAACCAAACCCACCACTGATAATCTAAATTGAAAAATGCGTATTGTGTTAGTTGATGCAGAAGATAAAACGTTACGATTTTTACAAAAAGGTCTAAAGCAATACCTAACACACCTAACTTAAAGGTTACTATGGTATCTTTACGGTTATAGTATTTGGGATGTTTTTTCTTGGTGAAAAGGTATTCGACCAATACCATAGCAACAAAAAATACAGCGAGTATTATATAAAAAGCTTTCATAGATAATTAAATTATTTGGCCGTTTTTCAGGCCTTTTTTATACACAGGAGACCATATTATTAACCTCATTATTAGATTGTTAAGAAGCTCAGCAATCAGAGGCATTTTTCGTTTTATATTTAGAAACAGTACTATTCTTTGCTCAGTACTGTTATTACTAACTTCATGCATAAAAGTATCGTCAAAGAGTACCGAACTTCCTTCTTTCCAGAAAAGTTTTTGATTGTCTAAAACCATAAAGCATGAATCTTCTTTGGGAATCTTGAGGCCTAAATGGTAGCGCAGAATCCCTTTGAATTTACCAGTGTGAGGAGGGATTTTACACCCTGGTTCCAAGATGGAAATTAAAGCAGAAGAAATTTGTGGGTGATTATAAAGCAATGCGGTTGTTTCTTTTAGCATTGCACAATTTTGGGTATGCCATCCACCAAATGCTTTTAGAATGATGGTGCTCCAAGCGGGGCCTTCGTTAAATGAAATTTTATGGTTAGCAGCATCGACTTCATGAAATCGGGGTATTGATACTTTTTGAGAGAGTACTTCTTCTACTTCATTTCGGATGGTTTTCCAATGTTTCTCCAATGCTAAATCAGGTAGGTGTTCGTGATGATTTTCAATCACAGCAGGATTGTTAACAAATAGAAAAATTAGTTTATGGTATAAAATCAAGAAGATTCTAGATTCTAAATACCAAATGAGGATTAGCACAACAGAGATTATTCCTATTAAGATCATATTAAATATTTTGAGTGGATTGAGGAGGTACTGACATCTTTTTTAGAAAGTCGAAATGTAGACGAATTGCTTTCCAAAGACTAGGGTTAGTATGATACGAAACATCATGTTTTGCGCATGTATCTTGTATTATATTCGAGATCTTTGGATAATGAACGCTAGACATATTTGGAAATAAATGATGTTCAATTTGGTGATTCATTCCTCCCAAAATCAATCGACCAAAGGTTCCAACATTGAAATTTGCCGTTGTTTTTATTTGGTGTTCCGCCCAGGAAATAGAGGTGTTATCATTACTCTCTTTGAAATCAACAACTTCAAGATTATGAGCTACTATGAAAACCAGCGTAAAGAATGTACCAATGACGATGTTGAGAAATAGATATCCAATTAAAAATTCCTGAGCACTTAACCCCATAACCAGAATAGGGATGATAATCCAAATTAGTGCATATATAAACTTGAATGCGAAGAATAGAATAACTTCCTTTATTGGGTGTTTTACCGTTTGGTTGTTTGAGAATTTCTTTCCAAAAATATTAACAATGTTGAAGCCAAAGATTAGGATCAGAAAGAAAAATGAATAGATGAAAACAGCACTTATCCGTTGATGTTTGTGCGCTTTTTTATAGGGGGCATATGGGCATAATCGTAAAATAGGGGAGTCCTTAATATCTCCGTCTAGTCCATGAATATTAGTATAAGCATGATGCCTCCCATGGTTTATTTTCCAGAGGTAACTACTTGGACCAAGGAGGTCCATTAAGTACCCTAATCTATCGTTCCATTTTTTACTTTTGAAAAATGCATTATGCAATGCTTCGTGACAAATATTAAAACCCGTACATACAATTGAAAATCCTAGGAGCGTCAAACATACAAGATTCATAAATGGAGAAAGTTGACCAAGTAATATCAAGAGGTACAAAAACAACATAATCGAGCAAATAGTAACAGCTTTGAATTTCATTGTTCGATTAGCCTTTATTGAGAGTTTATTTGATTCAAAGTAGTTATTTACTTCTTGTTTAATCTCCGTGTAAAAGAGATCATTCCTTAACGCTTGATATTTTACTTTAGCTTCCATGTTTTACAAATAAATAGGTTTAACAGGGAGCCTTGAAATTGAAAATTGAAACGTACTTTGAATGATTTTTAGTTTTTACTAAAAAATAATTGAATCATGAAATAAGTGGAGAGGATTTGCATTTAATGCTAGGCGAACACCTTAAGTTTGCATATTCTGCAATTATGGACCTTCTAAATTATTAATATAGACTTATAAGAATCCATCTCGAATAAATTAACTTCCAAAGGTTTGCAATACACTGCTTATATAAGCCTGAACCTCAATGCGAAATTAATATTGGTTATTCCTAGAGTTTCTCACCTTACAGTAGGAGGTCTTCGATTCTGGTTAAGAAAGAAGTTGGGCGTGGATTACTCTATGGATTTAAGAAAGCGTACTTCATGGAACTATAAGACTTCTTATCAATCAATATTGATTGCAAAAAAAAAGGAAGCCATGTAATATGACTTCCTTTTCCATTTAATCCAATTAACCTTTTATCGGCTGAGAATGATTTTTTCCGTGGTAGAATTTTCTCTTGTTTGTACTTTAATTAAGTAGGTTCCGTTAGCAAGTTCTGCTGATGGATTCCACTTTAATTGTTCAGTTCCTTGGTCAAGTGGACCAGTATGTAAGTTTTGGATTTTTGACCCCATGTTGTCATAAATATCAACACTTACCCAATCCAATCGTTCTTGAACATCTATAAGGATGTTTGTAGGTCCATTAGATGGGTTAGGGGCGACTTTTAATTTAATTACATCAAAACGGAATTTTCTGATACGTACCGTTTTGCAATTTACGTCAAAGCAACTTGTTAATCCATTGTTTCCTTCAACGCGAAGACAAACCGTGTAATTTCCAAATGAAGGGAAGGTATACGTTGGGTTTGGTCCAGTTGCATCAATTATACCATCATTGTTGAAGTCCCATTTATACGCAGTAATGGACGTAGCAAAACCTGAAGTGGAAAGAGTTCCATTAAATGTTCTGGTTTTACTTCCTAGAAGTCCCGTAAAATTGTAATTAGCAGTAACGGAACATGGGAGTTGGAAAGCACATTTAACCTTTATGTTGTTGCATATTTGTCTTTCACAGACTTCTCCATAAGGACTCATCATCGTTACAGTTAAGCACACGGTTTTTATACCACCAAGTGTATAAGTATGTGTAGGGCTAATAGCATTAGACGTATTGCCATCTCCGAAATCCCACAGAACATTTACCACAGAGTATCCAAGAGGAATCGGGGTAGTATTTGTGAAAGCCTTGGTGCAGTTTCCAAAGTTCGATGATGTGAAGTTTGGACTAAATTCACAAGGAGGGCAATTAATTTCAATTTCCTTACAAATTTTGAATTTGCATTCGTCAAATCCATTTGTAGCGGCAATTGTTAAACACACCGTATAGGTTCCAGGAGAGCTATAAGTATGTGAAGTGTTTGAATAATTAGTAAAGTCTAAATTGCCATCTCCGAAAGTCCATTCGAACGCTGTAACTGTAAGTCCAGGTGGAAGAACAGTTGTATTCGTGAAATAAGCGGTTAAACAACTTGTGTCCGTTAAATTAACCTCAAATGATGGTTCAAACTCACAAGGAGAACATTTGATTTCTATTTTTTCACAGAATTCAAATTTACATTCTTCGGAGCCATTTGTAGCGGCAATTGTTAAGCAAACAGCGTAAGTTCCAGGTGTTGCATAAGTATGCGACGTTCCAGAGTAGTTGAAAATATCAAAATTACCATCTCCAAAATCCCATTGGAACCCGGTTACCGTTACTCCTGGAGGAAGAACTGTAAGGTTAGTAAATACTGCAGTAAGACAATTAGTATCATCTAACGCAAATGTGAATTTAGGTTCAAATTCGCAAGGAGAACATTTAACTTCTACTTTCTGACAGAATTCAAACTTACACTCTTCAAAACCATTTGTAGCCGCAATCGTCAGGCAAACTGTATAAGTTCCAGATGTTGCATAAGTATGTGAAGTTCCAGCGTAATTTATAAAATCGGAGTTACCGTCTCCAAAATTCCAAACGAAACCTGTCACTGTCACACCAGGTGGAAGTACTGTGTTGTTAAAGAAATCGACGGTTAAACAATTTGTGTCATTTAACGCGAACGAAAACTCTGGTTGGAACTCACATGGTGAACACTTGATAGTTACTTCTTGACAGAATGTGAATTTACACTCTTCGATACCATTGGTTGCGACAATAGTAAGACAAACTTTGTATACACCAGAAGTAGCATAAGTATGGGTAGTGTTTGAATAGTTGGAATTGTCAAAGGCTCCATCGCCAAAATCCCATTCAAAAGCAACTACGCTCAAACCTGGAGGAAGTACAGTAGTGTTTGTGAAGTATGCGGTTAGACAATTTGTGTCATCTTGCATAACCGTGAATTCAGGGGTGAACTCACATGGTGAAGCAATACATTCAACACCAATCTTCTGACAAATTGTATCAGAGCATGTGTTTCCTAGACTATCTTCTCCTGATACGATTAGGCACACTGTATATGACGCCGACGTAGTATAAGTATGCGTGGGGTTAGGAAGGTTACTAGTAGTGAAGTCTCCAAAGTCCCACAGGTAAGAAGTAATTGTATACCCAGGTCCAGCAGTGGAGGTATTCATGAATTCTACTGTGCATCCAGGTGGGCTATAGTTGTAAGTGAAGTTTGCTTGGATTTCACAAGTGTCCGAACATTGAATAACATCCACTGTTACTTGATCCGTAGCATAACAACCTGAACCATCATTAACCACTACGGTATAAGTTGTGGTTGCAGAAGGTGTCACGGTAGGTGACGGGCTATTGGCTCCAGACATGTTTAATGAAGGTGTCCAACTATACGTGAATGGAGATGTTCCATTCATAGGAGTTGCCGATAAACTTGTCATATCTCCATCACAAACCGTTACATCTGGTCCTGTTGATACTGAGAATGGAGGTGTATAAGTAGTGTCTAATCTCAGTGAGATATTGTCGATTAAAACGTATCCATTTGAGGTAGGTTTAATGTTCAAATAATTCGCTGGAGCATTACCGTTATAGATGAAAGTATGTGTTTGGTGAACCCAGCCAGAAGCTTGATTCGTAGACACTGTTGTAAAATCGAGTTCAGCAGCTGAAAAGCTTAAAGAATTAGAAAAGCCCATATCAAAGTTGTATGGGTTGGCTGTACTACCGCTCCATCTTAAATCAAATTCCATGATATAGCGATTGCAAGGTAGTATTTCTTGAGCAAGTGTCATGTTGAATTGCTCTAAAGTTCCAGAAAATCTCATATATCTGTCACCTACATTGCCGGTTGGTAGAGGTGCGAATTCTGGGAAGGATAATCCATACCATGTACAGGGATTAGTACTGTTTCTTACTACAGGATCTTGCCATCCTCCACCATTTATATATTCCATCCCGTCTGCGAATCTCCACCCTCTCGCGTAGTGTATCCTTGTATCAACTTCTTCCAATACCCCAACATTAGGGTCTGATAATAGCCTTGTTTCACGACCTTCTTCAAAACTTCCGTTCATCATCATTTCTGAAGTGAAATTGAAGCAGTTAGGGTTTTTTGTAACATCAATGGTAAATACCACGAAAGCACCACGTTCCTTACCATCAAATAAATGTAACCCGAATTGTGCTCTTCCCCAAAAGTCGTTTCTTGGAGTAAATGTGACTATATTATTTCCTGCATTAACGGAAAGTTGGTTATGGTTGTTTCCTCCATTACCACATCCTCTAATATTTTCCAAACTTCCAGGATAAATGGTTAACGCGTCACCATCAGGGTCAATTAGTGTATTAATTGAAGTAATATCTATAGAAACAGAATTACAATTATCCGTTGTGAAATATAGTGAGGCATCACCAGCAGGC
This sequence comes from Cytophagales bacterium, assembly GCA_020627945.1. GTDB lineage: Bacteria > Bacteroidota > Bacteroidia > Cytophagales > JAHDFW01 > JAHDFW01. The sequence goes on along the minus strand of JAHDFW010000101.1, from coordinate 2,245 downwards.
GGAGTTTGCCTTGGATATAAAGTGCTGTTCGGGGTTACAATAGTTTCTGTTGTTATAGGAGGTCTATTGCCTAAGATAGACGCAGGAGTGCCAATTATATTATAGCCAAGCACGTCCAGAACTCTGATATCCTGCATAGTAAAGCCATTTTTAGCCTGTCCTTTTTTAGCAGATGAGTTCATCACATAATTAGGAGTGAAATCAGGTGAAATAGAATTCCTGTTTGTACCAATTACCCAAAGTTCATTTCCCTCGAAATGCGATAGACTTCCACCAAAAGCGAATGTGGTAGGAGAGAATATCGGTTGATTCGTTCTTGTTGTTGAAAGATTGTCGTTATTTAACCAGATGTTATTACTAGTGACAGAAGTAACCGCTGGATTAATCCCTCCAGTACCACTGAAGGCCGAGATGTCTACGACTTTATTAAGCGAATTAGTATGATACAAGAATTGCTCGTCAAATTTAGAGAAAACGTTTGGTGCAATTATAGACTCAATATTCCCACCATTCAGATTCACAAGAGAAGCGAAACCAAGTAAGTGAGTCATTTCATGAAGAATTACTGCACTAAAATCATATTCACAAGTTCCAATAGGATCTCCGCAATATGCATAGTCATGACCAAAGTTTACGGTTATTCTACCGTCTTCTACATTAGGATCAGGATCTGTTCCAGTTGTGATATGGTCATATAAATAACCACCATAATATCCAGGTGTGTTGGTAAGGGTGGCAGCTGCAGGCCAAAGTGGAGTGGCAAACGCTAAAGTCGAAGAGCCACTATTGTTTTGAGAAGCCGTAAAAAGAATCTCAATTGGATCATCTCCTGCATTCACATCTACATTCACATCAACCACGCTTTCAATGTACTGTAAAACATTACAAACACAGTTTCTTTTGATTGTACTGTCAGGTGCATAAAAGCCGCTTCCAGGATCCTGTTCATAAATAACACGGAAATTACCGCAATTTACCGTAGTCCAATTGGAGGGGAAAGTTGTAAGGGCTCTTTGAGCTGATTTAGCATTAATTTCGTCTGCAACTTCCTTAGAATAAGGTTTGAACCCACAAAACTCATGATTGTGAAGGTCTTCAGTTTTTTCTTCTGGTCTAGGTTCTTGAGCATAAACAATATTGCCCATGAATAGTAAACAGACCAGCAGAACTAGTTTGCTAATGGTTTTCATTTTCTTCTTTTTTAAGTGTTGAATTATAAATATAAGTAAAAAATATAATATTTATCCAAAGTTTGTATGAGTTTTATATTTCAAATCACTTAAAATTGAATTTTAAATGTATTTTAACGATTCACTTTTAAATTATGATTAGTAAACTCTAATTCACTTGCTGTCATGAGAGTTTGAGGAGGATGTTAATTTTGTAATGCGAATGACGAATTGATTTTTAACCAATCGTGTAGAGAACTATGCCATTGGTAATGAATATCGTACAGTTTACACACTTATGTATTTTAAATTGGGTATATTTTTTCTTAAATATTATATTTGTTTTGGAGTGAAGAACTTAGTTGGTAGGAATTCGGGTGATATCGGTTTGTATTTTGGAAAACAAATTTTAAAGATGGATAAAATAAAAATATCTAGGGTATTTGGTTTGCTTGTAATGATTTTCCTTTTAGTAGGGATATTAGGAGTAGAAGGACAGATTATAATAGATAATGAAAATCCAAATGGGGGGGGAGCACCTATTCAGGTTTGTTTAGGTCCGTATATTGGAGATTATCAAAATGTGCAGTATGGTCCAATACCTACGAGTTCTAATGTTTTGTTACCTGGTCCAAGTTCTACGGTTATTTGGGTACGTCCAGATCAGACGTTTAGTTTTGAGATTTTAATTAGTCAGCCGGAGACGTTAGAGAAGGGCGGATTTAAGGCTCAACAGGTAAGTATCGATAAGATTAATGTTACGGGAGATTATGTATATGATGATTTAACGGGGTCTGGAGATTTTACGATAAGTAATGGAGGATCATCTCGTTTAATAACAGCGACAAATTTTATAGAGTCAGTAGCAGATGTATATCAATTTACGGTACAGGTAGAGTATACGTGTAATGGCGGCGGGGGTCCAGGAGACGGGGATGTTTTTAGTGGTCCATTTACGGCTTCCCGAACGTATACGGTTTATGTAAGTAATGGGGATAATTGTGGAGCACCTATTATAGGGGATCTTCAGTTGACAGGAGGAATAGGTGAGTTAGTATCACCTACGATAGTAGAGG
>JAHDFW010000100.1:8321-14333 GCA_020627945.1 Cytophagales bacterium | reverse complement strand
TTCTTCCAAACTACCATTATTTTCATAGTTGTTGTTGGCGACAATCAACGCTATATAGTCATTATTAACCGTAATATTATCTGGGTTTACCACGGTCCAATTACGGTAGTTTCGTTGTGCGAATAAATCGGGGTAAGCAATTCCTACCAAAAATAGGAGAGCAAGTACTTTATTAACGTTAAGTTTCATATCGAAGGTGTCAGTTTCTAATTAGCTAATGTACTAATTTTCTAGGAAGAAGGTTTCTTCTTAGTTAATTAACAGGAAAGGGTATAGGTAATTATTGCTATCCCAACAGCCATTACAAACACACTCAATATTTGTGTTATTATCCGATGATGTTTGATTATTGTATTCATGGTTTTTTTCTTTTGCGTTTGTTAGTTTAAACGCACAAACCATTCCTTACGTTTCGGAAAAGGAGAATATCAATCTTTGTGGGTATGTTGAGTTTTTCCCACTTTCGCTAAAGCTTCAGAGTGGAACAGTTCTTAGTTTGTGGTTTTTGGTGGGAGCCTTTTACATGTAAACTAAGAACTGTGTCAGCTACTATAACTTTTTTGCTGTACTCACAAGCTCTCTAAATTGGGCTTTATAACGATGTTCATCTTCAAGGTTTAGGCCGTTTGACCAATCTAAAACCTTATCATAAGTACTTGACCCTTTGTATTCTGAATCTCTTAAAAGTAAAGCAAATGAAGCTACGCTAGCAGTAAATTTCATGAAGTCTGTTGATTCTTCGAAACTAGTATTGTTATCAAAAATTTCTAGATATAAAGGTGTACTTACATCAGACTCGGGAGTCTTGTATCTGAAATTAATAGTAAACATTGGAACTGTCCGATAATTAGAACTTATTTTAGGAACAATTTCATACAAGGCCGTTATGTTTTGATTGGCCCCAATCTCACCAGCATCAGTGCTGTCATCTTCAAAATCTTCTTGATTAAGCACTCTGTTTTCGTATCCAATCAACCTATAAGATTCAACTAGATAGTCATTAAATTCAACTTGTACTTTCACATCCTTTGCTACTGTGAAGAACTTATGGTTTTCATGGATAAATACTTTGTTCAGTTGATCCTCATTATCTATGTACTCGTAAGTTCCATTTCCGTGGTTTGCAATTTGTTCTAGGTTTGCGTCATTTACGCTTGAACCAACTCCAAGCACCGTAAGGAAAACCCCAGCGTCTCTCTTACTTTCAATTAGTTCAATCAACTCACTATTACTTGAAACTCCAACATTGAAATTACCATCGGAACCAACAATAACTCTGTTGTTTCCACCTTCTATTAAGTTCCCTTCGGCAATATCATAGGCAGTAATAATCCCTTCAGCTCCAGCAGTACCGCCACCTGAGCCTAGAGCATCAATTGCATCCTTTATTTTATCCTTTTCAAAACCTGGTGTAGAGCCCAAAACCACACCCGCTGAACCTGCATATGTTACAATAGCAATTCTATCTTGAGCAGTTAATTCATCCACATATTTTTTGAACCCTTCCTTTAAAAGTGGAAGCCTGTCTCGGCTGCTCATGGATCCTGAAACATCGATTAGGAATACGAAGTTAGATGGAGGCGTTTCCGTAAGTGGTTTACCTTTTATTCCAATTCGCACTAACTTGTTGTCTGTATTCCAAGGACAGGTGCTTACTTCTCCGTTAAGGTCAATAGGGTGTAAAGCACTGTTGAATTCATAGTTTAGATTAAAATAATTAAGAAACTCTTCAGTTCTAACGGCATTCGCGGGTGGCAAGGTGCTGTTTTGCATAATATACCTTCTTACTGTAGAATACGAAGCACCATCTGCATCAACGGAGAAGGTTGATATTGGTTCTTCTGATGCATCTACAAATGGATTTTCAACAATCTCGTTGAAGTTAGCAGACATATCCTCTCCTGCATCATAACTAGCAGGGTCTCCACTATAACCTGAGTATTCGCAACTAAAAGCTGTAATACCTATTATTAATCCTAATAATAATCTTGATTTCATGTCATTGATATTAATTGAGTTCTACATGTTTTAGCCCCCGCCTCATGTATTTTGTCTTGTTGTTATATCAGTGACGTGAGGAATTTTAGAAAGGTTGGATTCGACTGTTTTTTTCATTCTGGTGCAATCCAAATAATGGAACAAGATTATTCTGAAAGACTTTCGATAAGTTGATATGCTTTATCCAGGTTTTCATATGGAAGTTGAATCCATCTTTTATTATCCTTTATATAAATTACGATTCTTTGTACATATTTACCCTCTTCTAAAATGTAAGGGAATCTCATTCGCTTTATTATTTTGTCCTGCTTATAAAAGTTTACTTCATTTAGGAGATAGGGTTTTACCTGTTTAAGATTGTCTGGAATAGTTGCCATGTTTAGATCAAAACTATGAAAGGTCACCTGCATTTTAATTGAACCAGAATCATCAAAATTTCGCCAGTTATAGGTGTGAAAGCGAAGTCCATTCGCAAATTTTTTATTGAGGCCCAATAATCTTTTAGTTGATCCAATTTCTTTTCGCTTTATAAGTTCTTTAGGTGTTCCATTTTTATTAAATGATTTCCATTGATTCTTTTTTTGGATATGAGATATGATTCCATGTTCATAGAATGTTCTGTCTGTTTTTCTGAGCTTCCTGTATATTATTTTAGATTTCAAGATGCCAGATTCATAAAAGTTAAAGTCTACCTTGTTGGTTTGGTAGGATTGCACCGAACCACTGGGGAAGTAAGTAGTTCTTTTATAGGCTTTTTTAGATGGTACTAATACTTCACTCAAATTGCCATTAGAGAAATAAGAAAACAAAGTGTCGACGGGTTGTCCATCTTTAAAAACTCCAGACTGTCTAACATGTTGGTTATAGTATCGATCTGTTACTTTGCCTTGAGCTAAAGAATCACAATCAAAGAATTCCGACCAAGGTGGACTACTTACGTAATTAACTAATTTTAATCTTGGTATAAAAAACGTATCGATGTTTGTTCCTTTATGTGATATATTGATGTCGACAGGTTCTTCTCCTATTTCGAGAAAGAGTTGATATTTTCCTGTGTTGGGTACCGTGACCACATTTGTATTTCCATAGTTTGGATAGTATTTTTTTTGATTCTTACTTAGAAACCAAAAGATTATCGCATTATCGTCTTGTTTACATTGGTTGATAAAAACAGGTTTGAAATAGATTTGGCCTATTGCCATATGAGTAAACAAGACTAAAACAAGAGATAGAACGTATTTATGCATAGATTCTAATCAAGTTTCAATGTCACCAACATAGAAGTTCCATGTCCTGGGCTACTATCTACTTTCATTCTTCCATTGAGAAGTTGTGCTCTTTTACGAATATTGGTTAAACCAATTCCATCGGCTTTTTCATCCACATCAAATCCAATTCCATCGTCAGTAATTAGAATCGAAAGTTGATTTGGTGTTCCATTCAACTGGATTTCGATGTTCTTTGCTTGAGCATATTTCAATGAGTTCGTAATTGCTTCCTGAATCATACGATAAACAGAGATTTTGGTTTGCATCTTAATATGGTCAAACTTCCCTATGCATTGCTGGGTTAGATTGGGTTGAATAATAGGAGATAGGTCTTCTACTAATTCGTACATCAACTGATTTAGGTCACTCATTTCTAAATCAGGAGGGGTAATTTCATGACTTAAGTGACGAATATCATGGATGGATTTTCGAAGTAGTTCGGAGGTCGCTTTTGTATCTCCAGTTTGCAGTAAAATCTCAACTGCAAGGAGGCTAGAGCAAATTCCATCATGAAGTTCCTGTGCAATTCTTTGGCGTTCTTGTTCCTGACCCTCCATAATTGCATTCACCGTATTTACCTCGTTATTAAGTTCAATTTGGACAAGTCTTTTTTTCTGATTGGTTCTAAACCAGAAATACAAGCCTATTGCGGCAATAATTATCCATAGAAGGATTAATAAAACGATTCGTTTTTGGAGTTTCTCTGTTTTTGCTTCCTCGTTTAATAAGGCGAACTGATCGGCTTTTTTAAGAGAATCTATTCGTGCTAAATCTTGATAATGGGTTTCGATTTGGGCTTCCAATATTGCCTCAATATTTGATAAACGATTCGTACTATCTCGAAGTCCAATAAACTCTTCATGCAGCATAAGTGCTTTGTCGTTCATATTTAGCTGCTTATACGTTTTGTATAATCGCTCCGCTATTATGGTATGATACTCAAGGTGTTTTGCTGGAACAATTAGTTTGTATGCTCGTTCCTGATAGGTCTGAGCCATTTTATAGTTGTTTTGTTCATAATAAATATCGCCGATGTTAGATAGAGTACCAGCGAGACCAGATTTGTCTGATATTTTTATAGCTAAGTCTTCTGCTAATTGGAAATAGTAGAGAGCCGAATCGTATTGTTCAAGACCTTTAAAAGCTACTGCTACGTTGTTATAGCTTGATCCAATGTCAATGTCATCGGAAACTCCCAATCGATGGAAGAGGGATTTTTTATAGAAATAAAGACAACTATCATTTTTTCCCATCTCTTGATAAATGTACCCATATTGGGCAAATACGGTTCCTATTTGAGATCCATCGTTTGAATTGTACGCATATTTTAGGGCTGGGTTTAATTCTTGTAAAGCCTCTTGATAATATCCTCCAGTGGCATAAATTTGAGATTTCCGGCAATAACTCTCACTGATCAACCATGGTTCTTCTGTTTTTAAAGAAAGTTGTAAGGCTTGTTTATTAAAAATCAACGCACTATCAATTTTACCTAAATCAGTTAAAGCATCACTAATGTTGTTTAAGACACGAACCCTGTTGGCTAAATTGTCATTCAAAAGGGTATTGATTTCGTTGGACTTAAAAAGATAGTTAAGAGATTGTCTAGGGTTTCCTTGGATTTCGTATACCAATGCTAAGTTGTTGTATGAATTCGCAATTCCGGCACTATCAGATATGACTTCGCTGATGTCAAGGCTTTGTTTGTAATACCTAGTGGCTTGCTTATAATTGGCATCTTTTTTTTCTAAAATCCCTAAGTTATTGAGTGCTGAAGCTTTGTATTCATAATAGAAAGTTTGTTCCTCTAGGGTTTTGATGACTTTTAGATTTGTGTCGCAGAGATCAACGATACGTTGATTCAATTTCATATCTAGATCTTGGTCGTATACATAAATTATGTTGTCCCAGTCAAAAAGTCCATTAACCTTTATTGAATCCACACTAGCGGTGTCAATTACATGTTTTAACGAATCTATTTTATGCTGTTCCGATTTAGTATATTGTCCGCTAGCATAATTAGGGGTTAATAGGTAGACTAATGCTACCATAAGTATGGATCCTATTTTTGGAAGATTGTTCATTTATTAAATCGAACCTTGGTTTGTTAGCTTCTGAGTGCTAGCTAAAAGCCAATCTAAATCAGGCTATTTGATACCGCGTAACGAACAAGGTCTGCAGTATTACCTAACTCTAGTTTGTTCATTATATTTTTACGATGTGTTTTTACCGTGGCTTCAGAGATAAAACATTTATCAGCGATTTCTTTGTTTAATAATCCTTTGGCAATGTGTTGGATAATTTCGATTTCACGTTGAGTGAGTTTCTTATCTGGTTCTTTGTTGGCATTATCCAGAATTTGCTGAACGGACTCTGAAATGTACTTTCCGCTATCGAGTACTAGTTCCACAGCTTCAACAATTTCGTTGGCAGCGTAATCCTTAAATACATAACCGTTGATCTTTTGATTGAAAAGATTTTGTATTAACCGCTCGTTTTTATGTGTCGATAGAACAATGATCTTTACATCGGAAGTAATGTTTCTAACCTCCGTCACTAGTTCAGTTCCTTGCATTTCGGGCATACTTATATCAGTAATTATAAGATCGAAATCCGTAGTTTTTAATTCATCGAGCAGTTCTTGTCCTCGTGAAAATGAGCTGATTTCATATTCTGGATGTTTTGTTGCGATTAGAGTTTTAACCGCTCCTAATAAAATTGGGTGATCGTCTATTATTGCTAATTTCAT
>JAHDFW010000100.1:4473-8221 GCA_020627945.1 Cytophagales bacterium | reverse complement strand
TTGACAACCAAAGTACTCAATTATTTTGAAATTGTCATAACCTTTAGTTTGCTGGTATCTTTTTGAATGGATTTATCTTATCGATATTATCTGAAAATTACTCCTTGACGTCCGCGTCTTCTAGTTAATCTGATTTTTTTCTTCTTTTTCCATCTTTTTGGTTTCCCATTTGTGTGTCTGAGTGATTGTTGAGGGGAACCACGGTAAAATTGAATCTGAGGGTTATATGAATTTGCGCAACATGATCTGCGGTTGTTAGTATCTAAGGGACAATATTTAGAAACATCAATATCTAGCTCCTTAGATTGATCCTTTATAATGAGCAGAGAGTCAGAGACAACCGTATCTGTACCATAACAGAATTTAATTTTCAGTCGGTAAATACCTGGAGGAGGGTAGTCGAATTCATATCTGCCCAAATAATCCGATTCTGCTTCAAGAATACCAGGGAACTTCCAAGTACTATCCGGAATGAGTTGAAGGGTAATGTCCTCCGCAAAATTACTAGCGTACGAATCATATAAAACACCTTTAAGTTTTCCACTCGGATTACCATAAGATTGACTGCTGGATTTGTTTAATCCAACGGCTAATATCAGAAGAATTAGAACGCAAGTACGCACGAGGTAAATAACGAAGTTTTATTGAGGTTATTGTACTACAAATACATGCCTAAATTGTCGTTTAGAACTATTGCGTAAAAGATTTTATTTTTTGTTTAATTTTGAATAGGAAGACGTAGACAAAAAGTTTGATAACTAAGGTTTTACACAGGTGATTGGCGTTGCTTTAATGTTGTTGTTAAAAGGTTAATTGTTGTAACAAATGAATATTTGTCTAAGGTGTAATTGTATAATTAACTTTAAGCGTTATAGATATCGGGATAAATCAACTGATTTAGTGATAATTTTTGGAGTGATGGGTAAAATTCCATAAGTTGTATCCATACTTAAACTAACTAAATTTTATGAACACGTTAAACAAAATCAGAAATTGGACCAATGACCTTGGTGAAGTTTCTAAACGTACTGGGAAGTACGTTAGTGCGTTAGCGTTGGGTGTAGCCTTTTTGGCCAGTACGCAATCTAATGCACAGTGTCCGACGACAAATGTAATTGGGGACCCTGCTCAATTTCAGTGGGAGTACCATCCAGTTGGACCAAACAATCCAGAACCATACTACAGTGGGGTAATGGAAGTAGGAGAGGCTACTATTACTTTAAGTAATGGTGAGACTTTAATTACCAGAGCATATCGCCAAGAAGGTCAGGCATATTCTATTCCAGGACCGACTTTGAACATGACTCCAGGAAACAAGTACGTACTTAGTCTTCATAACAGATTACCGTATGTTCCTTTAGACCCTGCGCATAATGTATACAAAGATGCGAATGCTGTTAACATTCATACGCATGGTCTTCATATCTCAGGTGAATCTCCAGCAGATGATGTAACAAGAAAATTTGAAGGTGGACGTGGTGGTGATTTCATTTATGATATTCCTGCTGATCACATGGGTGGTACTTTTTGGTATCATGCACACGTTCATGGAGCAACGTTACTACAAGTAAGTGGTGGAATGTTCGGTATGATCGTTATCGACGATGGAGCTGATAATATTCCTGCAACCGTTGCTGCTATGGAAGAACGTCAACTTATGCTAGGAAAACTTGACCCAGGTGTTGCGGGTACAAGTAGTGATAACGATAACTCTACTGATGATGAAATCATGGGAGGAACATTATCTAGTACTACTTGGACAGTTAATGGAGTTGTAGGTGGTACACTTTGTATGCCTCCTAATACTTGGCAGCATTTCAGAGTATCTGTTGCAGATGCTGGTGCAATGTTAAGAGAAGTAGGATTTGGACCTGAATGTGAGGTTAAAATTCTTGCTCGTGATGGTGTTTGGAGAACAGTTGCACCTTTAGATTTAGCAGATGGAACTGTAAACATTACAGGAGCATCTAGAGCGGATTTTGCGGTTAGAACTTCTTCTAACTCAACTATCACGATGAATGGAATGACTATCGGTACTATTAATGTAGAAGGAACTGCAGATACATACCCAAGTCCATTTGATGCAAATGGTCAAACTTGGTCGGCTGATCGTCCTAGTTATCTAAGAGACTTACGTGGAGAAACTAACGTTAATAACGAAAGTGTATCAATGGGAGCTAGAACGGTAAACGGAAGTAAGTTTAGTAAGCTTAGTCCTACATTCCAGTTACCAACTAATCAAGTACAAGAGTGGAGTATTTCTGGAAATGTTCGTCACCCTTTTCACTTACACGTTTATCACGTACAAGCTTTAAATTCTGATCGTGACTTCGAAGCAGGTGAATATTATGATGTTGTAGCATCTTCTATGAGTGTACGTTTTGATTTAAATGATCAAACTACAACACCTTTCTCTGGAAGAACAATTATGCACTGTCACATTCTTGCTCACGAGGATTTAGGAGCTATGGGATGGTTAGACGTTCAAGGTGGACAAGGACCTCCAACATTCCCAGTGGATAGTAATGGAGTAGACAAAGGATCTGATTATTACTTCTTAGATGGAGGAACAGGACCAATGCCTCCTGCTGCACCTTCTGGATTAAGCGCTAATGCTACAGGAACTTCTTCTATCGATTTATCATGGACAGACAATGCTTCTGATGAAGATGGTTTTAACGTAGAGCGTTCTGAAGATGGATTGAACTACAGCGTGGTTGCAGCTTTAGGAGCAGATGTTACTTCTTATACAGATAACGGATTAGCTTCTGCTACAACTTATAGCTACAGAGTTACAGCATTTAATACTGCTGGTAGTTCAGCTGAATCTAATACAGCTACTGCTACAACAGATGATGATCCAGTTGGAGGAGGACCAGAAATGCATGTTTCTAACTTATTTGTAGTTAGAGTTGCTCAAAACGGAAACAGATTTAGAGGAAATGCTACAATAACAATTGTAGATGAGTTTGGATCGCCTGTATCTGGAGCTACAGTTTCTGGAGATTTCTCAGGTACTAGTTCAACAAGTGCTTCTGGAACAACAGATGCTTCTGGTAACGTAACAGTACAGTCTGGTGCAGTTCGTAATCCTTCAGGAGAGTGGTGCTTTACAGTAACTAACGTTAGCATTGCAGGAGGAACTTATAATTCTGCTGCAAATGTTGAAACTTCTGACTGTGAAAGCAGTGGTTCTTCGATTATGATGAATAACAACTTGGCTACAAGCTTCGGACCTGCATCTGCTAAGAAAGCAGCCGCTAACTCTTTAAACCTTGAGTCATTCAAATTTGTAGGAGTTGCTCCAAACCCAGTAAGAGGTAAATCAAACGTGATTTTCCAATTACCAAGAGAAACTGACGTTGCGATTGAAGTTTATAATGTACTTGGAGAGCAAGTTCAAGTTATTGCTAACAAGAAATTGAACCCAGGTCAATATACTTTAGAGTGGAATTCTACTCAGTTAACAAAAGGTACTTACATTGTTAAGATTACTGCTGGTAACGAGGTGAAAACTCAAAGAGTGAATATTATGAAATAAGGAGGTTTTCTTATTAAGTTTAGAGGAAGGGGCTGAAGAAATTCAGCCCTTTTTTTGTGCCCTAGGAAATACTAATATGTGTGATTTATAGTCGTAATAATCAAAGAAGTTTGTTTTTAAGAAAAGAGGTTTTTCTTCGTGGGAGTAGATGGCAGATGGAGCTCCAGCCCAATAACATTCCTTGAGCGTATCGAATCTCGTAATCCA
>JAHDFW010000100.1:0-4373 GCA_020627945.1 Cytophagales bacterium | reverse complement strand
TTAGAAGATTTATTCAGGCCGGCCGTTAATGCTTCCATTGCGTAAATGGTGCAATGCATACTATCTGGTTTTACTTTTTTTATTTTAAGTTTACTTTGATATTCTTTGAAATCGTTTGGAAAACTAGCTCTCCATACTGTTCCGTAGAATCTACTTAAACTGTCTTCGAAGTTATTAAAATACTCATTTTCTATTTGTGCTATACAGTTGATTGCATTGTACGAATTGAAGTTTTCGTAGTGATGGGTACTGTCAGACTTTAGCGTATGAATAACGGTCTTCTTAGATTTAGGTTTTGAGTCAACTTGTAATTGATTGTCATCGGGGTTTGATTTTGAAGAATCACAACCCATAATGAATACTGAAAGAACAGAAATTAATAGAAGCTTATTCACGGGGTTATAACGAACTAATTGTGGAACTGTTACATTTTTGACCCTCACTTTTTGGCGTACTTTAAGATAGATTAATCAGATGCTTGAGGTCTTTCCATCGATTCTAAATATTTTTTAATACAACTTAGTTCAAGTTTATTAAATCTATGCGTAGGATGCTGAATTCTACCAAACTGTTCATAAATCCGAACCGCGGTGGGGTCTCCTTCTTGAACCATAGCATTAAAGTTAAGGATGGCGTTGTTAACCCATATCGAATCACGGTTTTTATAAACGTATTTAAGAGCTGGACCAACAGTTATTCTGTGGACAGCGTGACATACGGAACAGTTTTCTTGAAATATATGCTCGCCCTTTTCTTCAGTGACAGGACTAAATAGTTTTATGTAATCCATGAGTGTATCTAACTTTTCATGACTGAAATTATGAGCAGGATGTGGAATATTAGAATATTTATTTTCTGTCGTTATAACATAATTGTCAGAACCACTTTTAATGGCCTCCAAGTTTATTATTGCAGCTCTTATCCAAGCGGGATCTCTTCGATAGAATATATCTTTTAGAGGAGGAGCGATAACAGTTCGATGCATGTCATGACAACTTGTGCAGTTATTATTGAATATTGAGAAACCAGGGTGTTCTTCGTAATACTCATATTTTGATTCGGTAGAGATACCTACAACTCCTCCACAATAAGCAGGTGGATCAGGTTTTACCAAGTTCAATGAAGCATAAGTTACTCCCAAAAGCAGGATTGCAAGAGCAATTGCAGTGGCGAAAATATGTACTTTAGTTAGAGTCATATTGAGCTGCTAAATGAACATTATTTACCTTATCAATACTTCATCCATAAAAATGAAGGCTTCTCCACCTGCACCTAAATGCCATTCAGGAAGTTTTCCAAAGTAATCTAATTCTAGTTTTACGTATTGTACATTCTTTAGATTCATTTCTGGCCCTAATTCTCGCACAATTCCTCCTTCGTCTCTAGGATTGACATTTGTGCTCATCTCTGCTATTTGTTTGAATGATTTACCATCAGAGGAGATGTAGTATCGTACTGATTTGGGCATCAAAATCCATGAACCAACATCTTGAATTAAACAAGCTTTAATACTTGAAACGTCTTGTGCTTTTCCAAGGTCAAAAATCATTTCTACATCTTGTCCTTGCCATCCTTGCCATGATCCAGTTCTAAAGTCATCACCACCTCTTATAAGATCCATAAGGCCCATTTTACCACCTGCAGCATATTGAGGGTCGGGAGGAGTGCAGCTGACTAACTTACGGTCAGTGTTCAATTTGAAGAATTCAGCTCGGATTGGTTTACTAGGAACTAGTCCGTCACTAATTGCAATTGCTTTTAATTCAACGGAGTTATCAATGACAAACGGTTTTTGGTATTTGGCAGAGGCGGACGAAACTTCAGAGCCATCTAATGTGTAATAAATTTTTGCATTTGGGTCAATGCAATCTAATGCAATTTCCATGCGGTCTGAAAAGACCTGTTCAGAATTTTTAACAAAAGGAACTGGGGTAATCTGAAATTCTTCTATTGCAGAATGAGCTTGTTCTGGTTTCCATTCCTTATTAGGTATTGGTCCCATTTCGAACTCTAATTTACCTCCTGCAATAATATCCTTGTGGAGTAGGTAGAGCTTATTGTAAGGTTTTCCATTGAGTTTTATGGCTTGCACAAAGACGTTTTCTTTTGATTGGTTATGTGCGATGATTTCAAATGTCTTTTTATTTTCCAGATTGAAAGTAGCATGTTTTACTAAAGGTGAACCAAGGTCATAATAGCCGCTCCCTGGTGTTACCGGGTAAATTCCCAAGGCTGAGAGAACATACCAAGATGACATTTGCCCACAATCTTCATTGCCAATTAGTCCATCAGGTTCGTTGGAGTACATTTCAGCTAAAATTCTTCGAACCATTTGTTGGGTCTTCCAAGGTTTACCCACGTAGTTGTACAAGTAGGCCATATGATGACTAGGTTCATTTCCATGAGCATACTGACCAATTAGTCCTGTAATATCAACTTGAGTTCTTCCAGTAGTTTTGTTTGAAGTAGAAAACAAGCTGTCTAATTTAGTATCCATAGCATCTGCACCACCGAATAGTTTCTTGAGACCTTCGATGTCATGTGGAACATAGAAGCTGTATTGCCAGGAATTGGCTTCTGTAAAATTGAAATTAACTTCGGTTGGATCAAATGGTACTTGAAACTGTTGATTCCTTTTTGAGCGCATAAATTTTGTCTCAGGGTCGAAGATGTTTTTATAGTTCTGCGCACGAATTATGTATTCCTTATAGATTTCGGGTTTGTTTAAAGCCTTTGCAAATTGTGCAATACACCAATCGTCATAAGCATATTCAAGATTTTTGGATACAGATTCATGTTCTTCATCCGAGGCCATATATCCGTTTTCGGCATATTCTATTTTACCAAGTTCATTGGCTTTTGAAGTAGCAATCATGGCTTCTAGAGCTAATTCGGTATCGAAGTCTGTGATGCCATTTTGGTAAGCATCAACAATTACTGGTATGGAATGATATCCAATCATGCAACCAGTATAATTTCCAGCCAATTCCCAAACAGGAAGTTTACCACCTTCTTTATATTGTTTTAGGAAAGTATCAATGAATGATTTTGTTCTTGCCCGTTGGGTAATGGTAAAAAGTGGGTGAGTGGCTCTATAGGTATCCCATAACGAAAATATAGTATAGTATCCATGATTTTCAGCGGTGTGGATTTTGAGATCGGTTCCTCTATATTTATTATCCGCATCTAAAAATGAATTAGGATTTAGATATGAATGATAAAGTGCTGTATAAAAGATTTTATCTTCCGTTTTTGAATTCATTTTCACTTGAATCCCATTAAGTTCTTTTTCCCAAAGTTTCTTGCAAAAAGCCTTCTCAGAGTCAAAATCCCAATGTGGAATTTCTAATGCCATATTTTTTTTAGCTCCTTCAATTGACACGGCTGAAATTCCTGTTTTTACTCGAACAGGTGGATATTGAGTAGATGGCGTAAAAATAAGTTTTGTAGAATCTTTATTGAAAATGGGGTTTTCAAAACCGTCTCTTACTTCAATGTAGAAATATACATGTTGCTCGCGAGCCCAGGCCTTAGAAATTCTTTTTCCCTGAATTATATTGGGTTCGATTAACTCAATTTTGTAATCCAATAATTCGTCCCGATGTTCTAAATCTAAAATAATTCTTCTCGTCTGAGATGTGTTATTGTAAGAATAGCGATGAAACCCACATTTGGACGATGAAGTCAGTTCTACATCTATATCGTAGTCGGATAAATTAACGGAATAAAACCCAGCTTCAGAGGTCTCAGAGGAATGACTAAATCGTGACGCGTAACCTGAGTCAGGAGAGGTCTTATAACCGTTGTTAAAATTTGGTTCGCCAATAAAAGGCATTAGAAGTATATCTCCGTAGTCAGAAACTCCTGTTCCGCTTAAATGTGTATGTGAAAAACCGTAAATAACGGAATCTGAATAATGATAACCACCACAGCCATCCCAACCTTTCAATCTTGTGTCAGGGCTCAGTTGAACACCTCCAAAAGGTACAGAAACCCCAGGGTAAGTATGTCCGTGTCCTCCAGTTCCTATGAATGGATTTACCTCTTGTAGAGGGACAATTAACTTCTGTTTTGTTTCTTCACATGACAGCAAGATCATAACAATGCCAAGGATCAGAGTAGTGGTTTTTGTCTTCATTTTAGCCAGCAATTTTATTTCTGAACTTTAAACCATAAAATGCTATATACCCATAGCATAAAAGTAAAAGGGCTATGGCAGGTTTATAACCAAACGAATCTGCGCACATTCCATAGGCAGGTGGAATTATTCCACCACCAGCAATAGCCGAACATAAGATTCCTGAACCTTGAGGTTTTAATTCCCCAAGATCCTCTATTGCAATGGCAAAAATTGTTGGGAACATTATCGAATT
>JAHDFW010000099.1:10699-14460 GCA_020627945.1 Cytophagales bacterium | reverse complement strand
ATGTTGGATATTAATTTCATCCGTGATAACAAAGAGTTTGTAATCGAGCGTTTGAAAGTAAAAAACTTTGGATCAGCTGAGCAAGATGTAAATGCAGCAATAGACACTGACGCGTTGCGTAGAACTACTCAATCTCAACAAGATGAGATGCTTTCCAAGTCCAAGCAAATATCCAAAAGTATTGGTTTGTTGATGCGCGATGGTAAAAAAGATGAAGCTGAAAATGCAAAGGTTGAAGCTGCCAAATTGAGCGATCAAGCTAAAGATTTAGTAAATAAACTTCGTGAAACTGAGGAAGACCTTAGAGATCTACTATATAAGATACCAAATATACCTCACAATGAAGTTCCTACTGGTAAATCGGAGGATGACAACGAAATTCTCTTTGAAAAAGGTGACAAACCTACTTTCACAGGAGAAGTTAAACCACATTGGGATCTTATTGAGCAGTACGATATTATTGATTTTGAACTTGGTAATAAGATTACAGGAGCAGGATTTCCAGTTTATAAAGGGAAAGGAGCTCGATTGCAAAGAGCTTTGGTGAACTTCTTTCTAGACCAAGCTTCCGACGCTGGTTATACTGAAGTGCAACCTCCTATTTTGATCAATGAAGCGTCTGGTATTGGCACTGGTCAATTGCCAGATAAAGATGGTCAGATGTATAGAATTGAACGAGACGGTCTTTATGTAATTCCTACAGCCGAAGTTCCAATCACCAATATTTACAGAGATGTGATTTTGGACGAGAAAGACTTCCCTATTCGAAACTGTGCTTTTACTCCATGTTTTAGAAGAGAAGCAGGTAGTTGGGGTGCAGATGTACGTGGATTGAATAGACTTCACCAGTTTGATAAAGTAGAAATCGTACAGGTTGCACATCCAGATCGTTCTTATGATGTATTGGACGAAATGTGTAAGCATGTTGAAGCTCTGTTAGAAGCTCTTCAATTACCATACAGAAAACTAAAACTTTGTGGTGGAGATATTAGTTTTACAGCAGCCCTAACCTATGATTATGAAGTATGGTCTGCCGCACAGCAAAAATGGTTAGAAGTTAGTTCTGTAAGTAACTTTGAAACCTATCAGGCGAACCGTTTGAAATTGCGTTTCAAAGACGAAAACAAGAAAAAAAGAATGGCACATACATTGAATGGAAGTGCTCTTGCGCTACCTAGAATCTTGGCTGCTATTTTAGAAAATAATCAAAATGAAAATGGAATTGCGATTCCAGAGGTTTTGAGACCTTATTGCGGATTTGAAAGTATTTAAAGCTTAATATCCGATTTTTTTTTTACCGACTTTAACTTAGTGTTGAAGTCGGTTTTTTTGTGCCCAATAATTTAACGCAGGTTACCTTTTTGGAATTAGTACGTATTAAAACCCAAACAGTTTTATCAAACATCTTTCTATAATTATATGAGCAAAACTTACACTTCTAAAGTTCTAAGTATATCTTATCTCCTCCTACTTATTTTATTTAGCTATTCTTTAAAAGCTCAAAACGTATATTTCCCAGATCCAATTTTTAAATCTGCTCTAATAAATGATACAACAATAAATTTAAATGGTGATTCTGAAATTCAGTTATCCGAGGCACAAGGTTTTAAAGGAGCGATTAAAGTTGATTCATTAGGAATTAGTAGTCTGTCTGGTATCCAGTATTTTTCAAATCTAAATGAATTGACTTGTGACTACAATAATATTAGTAGTATTAATATCACCAGTATAAGCACCTTAAAAACCTTATCATGCAATCAAAATAAGCTTGATGAGATTAATGTTTCCTTAAATTTTTCTTTGCAGAGCTTATCATGTGCAAATAATAAAATAGAAAGTCTCGATATCAGTAACAACATTGTTTTGAACACGCTCAACTGTTCAGGTAATAATTTAAGGCGATTAGATGTCAGAAATCATGGCTTTTTAACAAGTCTAAATTGTGCATCCAATAATTTATACTATTTGAACGTGAATAATGGAAATAACGTTAGTTTCACTCATTTTGAAGCCCGCAATAATCCAGACTTATGGTGCATTAAAGTTGATGATAAAGTTTGGTCAAATGCGAATTGGAGTTTGTCCATAGATTCTCTAATGTATTTCTCGGATAGATGGTGTCTTCTTATTGATGAGTTAAACGGTAAGGATTTTCAAATTTGTAATGGTGATAGTATTGTTTTGGTAATTAGAGATGCGGCGGGTTCTACTTTCGACTGGAAAGAAAATGGAATTTCAATAGGTCCAGCAACTTTAAATGATTCTACACTGGTGGTTACCCAAGAAGGAAGTTACAGCGCTTTACTTCAGCATCCCAATAATGGTATATATTCATTTAATGACTATAATGTATCCAATTGTGATACTTTTAGTACTGTGTTATGCGGAAAAGTATTTGATGATATTGATAGTAATGGAATCATGAATGGATCTGAACAAGGAATCAGTGGTGTTAAAGTTGAATTAGATAACGGAAGATATGGCTATTCAGATGTTAACGGGAAATTTAATATTTCTGTTGATACAGGTATTTATAGTGCTAATGTAATCCCTCCAACGTTTATTGGTTGTAATGGGAATAGTACTTTGTCAGGGGTTTTAACCACTCCAACTATAGATTCTATTGAAGTTCTTCGTCAAGATACTACATATTTGGTGGGAGATTTTGGCATACAAAAGCCTACTTTTCCCTGTGGTTGGATATGCGGTAATGTTTGGGAGGATTCAAACGAAAACGGATTAAAAGACTCAAATGAAGTGAGTTATGCTGGAGTCAATATAAAGGCTTCCCCAGGAGGTATTGTTCAAACCGATGCCAATGGAGATTATTGTATCGAAGTTCCTCATGGAGAACAGGTAACGATAGATTATGTGCCAGGTTTGAACTTGTATTACTGTCTTAGACCACACCCTCAACAAACCTTTCCGCAAGCACCTAATAACTATCGAATTACTCTTACTGCTTCAAATCCCGACTCCAGTGGTAACGACTTTGGTATTAAAGACCTAATTGTAGGCAATCATGAAGTTGGAATTTATTCATTAAGAACTTCCAATGGTAATATTAGCGGTGCCGATTTTCATTCTTGGATGGATTATAAAAGTTCTGGTGAACCAACCCCAGATAGCTGTTGGCTTCAAATTAATTATGATCCAAATCTAATTCATGATTTAAGCGGGCATTCTAGAGCACCAATTGCTCAAGATTTAGGATATATAATATGGGGATTTGGGCCAGGAGAAACACCTTCATTTAGCTGTATGGGAATGAATTTTAGTTTAGACAGTTCAGCAGACGTTGGTGACACCATATTATGGACAGCAGATTATACATGCGGTACTCTTGACCTCTGCCCTTCAAATAATTCTAAACGTCGTGCTGTAGTGGTTTTAGCTAAAGATAAGAATGAATTTGATTATTTTAATGATATGCAAGTATACCTAGGTAATGATGAAGCATCTCGGATCAATGCAGATATAGACTCTACCCTTTCATACGTTATTAATTATCAAAATGTAGGTATTGATTCGGTGTTCTATATAAGAATTATGGACACGTTACCTCCAGAACTTAACGTAGAGACTATTTCCAAGCCCTTTGGAACGATTCCAACCGCGAAGTTCTATATTACCCATGATAACGTGCTTGTTTGGGAGTCAGATAAAGTATCTATTCCAGGAAGTGAAATTGATTATCTAAACAGTTATGGCTTCGTTCAGTTTGATATTATTTTAAAAGAGAATTTAGAAGGTGGAACAAT
>JAHDFW010000099.1:0-10599 GCA_020627945.1 Cytophagales bacterium | reverse complement strand
CTTAACAGAGGTATGTATTTGTACCGAGTAAGTTCTAATGGTAGACAAATTGGATTTGGGAAATTGAGTTTGGAATAGCCTAAAGAGTCCAAAAAAAATTAGTTGCCAATTATAAAGACGTTTGAATTTCAAACGTCTTTTTTTATGCTCGCTATTTCGCTTACCACAAATTCTTCCTAACTTGGCCTTCAGTAAAAATCAAGTTCATGACCAACAAGGATATTTCCAATATTTTGAAACAATCTGCAGCTTTAATGGCTTTGCATGATGAAAATCAATTTAAGATAAAAATGTATGAAAGCGCGGGTGAATTAGTTCGTAATTTCCCTCAGTCTATTCGTGAGATTCCAGCTTCTGATTTAGAGAACTATGATGGAATTGGCAAGAAAATAGCCGCTGTAATTACGGAAATAATAGAAACGGGATCATTTGAACAGTTAAACGAACTTGCTGGCAATACTCCTTCAGGGCTTATTGAGGTGCTAAACATGAAGGGAATAGGCGCTAAGAAGGTACGTTCTTTATGGAAAGAACTTAACGTTGAATCACTGGAAGACGTAGTTATAGCTGGAAATAATAATCAAATTTCTCAGCTAAAAGGGTTTGGAGCCAAAACTCAAGAAAAAATCATGAATATTGCCAATTTCAAAATTGGTAATCGAGGAAAGTTGCTTTATGCAGATGCTGAAGCGGTCGGAATAGCTTTAAGAGATAAAATTGGATCTGATCAAGTGGAATTGGTTGGAGAGTTGGTCAGAGGTTGTGATATTGTAAATAGTATTCAATATTTGGTGCAACCTGATTTTGATTTCGGTAGGCTTGACTTTTTACAACATAACGAGCAATCTTCGAGCCCTTGGATTTGGAGAGGCAATGAGCCTGTTTCAGGTGCTAGAGTTGAATTTATTATCTCCGAACAACCTAATTCGGATAAGTTTTTACTGAACTCTGGACCAGATCATTTAGATTATGCAAAAGATGGGAATACGCTGCTAAAAATCGCAAAACAAAATCCTTCCAAAACAGATAAGGAGATTTATGAAATGGTGGAACTCCCCTATTTTCCTGAAGGAATTAGAGAAGGAAATTGGGAGCTCAAAGCTGACCCAAAGAAAATTGATCAATTGATCAAAAATGAAGATCTCAAAGGGGTTCTTCATAATCATTCGGTCTACAGTGACGGTAAGAATACCGTTGAAGAAATGACTTTAGAGTGCATTAAACAAGGTTATTCGTATTTTGGAATTTCGGATCATTCCAAAACTGCTTTTTATGCTAATGGTCTATATGAAGATAAAGTTGAAAAGCAGCATAAAGAGATTGATGAACTAAATGCTAAATACCCTGACTTCAAGATTTTTAAAGGGATCGAATCCGATATTTTAGGAGACGGAGCACTGGATTATTCCGACGACGTCTTAGCCTCGTTTGACTTTATTGTTGCTTCGATCCATTCAGGTTTAGATATGGATATAAATAAGTCAATGCAACGACTTATTACGGCAATTGAAAACCCTTATACCACATTCTTAGGGCATGTTACTGGACGTTTGTTGCTGCAAAGAGAGGGTTATCCTGTGAATCATAAGAAAATTATAGACGCATGTGCTGCTAACAATGTTGTGATTGAACTAAATGCTAATCCATGGCGATTAGATATGGATTGGCGACATATTGATTACGCTCTGGAAAAGAATGTAATGATCGCTATAAACCCAGATGCGCACGTAATTGATGGTATTGCTGACATGAAGTATGGAGTAGTTTGTGCTCGTAAAGGTGGCCTTACGACAGATATGTGCTTCAATGCTAAACCTATGCAAGAAGTTGAGTCTTTTTTCAAATCGAAAAGTAAATAAGTATTGAGATTAACTTCGGTCGTTATATTGACGCTTTTTCTTGTTAATGCTGCTTTTGCTCAAAGAACTTCAGCTGAGCTTAGGAAATTAGTTTTGGAACAAAATGTTGTAGATTCGACCTACACTTTTGATCGTTCTTACCCACCTGATCTAGACATAATTCAACTTACATTGTTAGGCGACATAAAACTATCTAATGATCAGTCTGTCAAGATTTTAAACTCTGCTTGGACTTGGGGAGCAGATACTACCACAACTTCACGCATTATTATTCTCGATCAAGACAATAACTTCCTAGGTGACTATAACTTTTATGGATTTGATAAGCTTCCTAAAAGAATCTCTAATGAGAACCTGATCTTTTCCTACGTAAATGAAGAAACTGGAGTTAGTAAGGATACGTCAATTAATTTTCGAGATGGACCTCCTAAAGTTTTTGAAGTAAATGGACTTGGAAAGTATTATTATAAACCGTTATAACTCGAGTATTTGAAAAAGATCTTAATCA
Source organism: Cytophagales bacterium (assembly GCA_020627945.1). GTDB lineage: Bacteria > Bacteroidota > Bacteroidia > Cytophagales > JAHDFW01 > JAHDFW01. The sequence goes on along the minus strand of JAHDFW010000099.1, from coordinate 8,232 downwards.
TACGATTTTCATCTATAGGAGATATAGTTCTTACCACTCCTGTTATTCGCTGTATCAAGCAGAAATATCCTAATGCGGAGCTTCATTATCTTACCAAAGAGAACTTCGAGTCGGTATTAACGGTAAATCCTTACATCGATAAACTGCACCTTCTGAATTCTGGTCAAGGTATTTTCAATTTGGTAAGTATTCTCAAGAAGGAAAAATTTGATTTTATAGTAGACCTTCATAAAAACCTGAGAACTAAGATCATTAAAACATTATTGGGCAAACCATCTGGAACATTCAATAAGCTTAATTTCGAAAAATGGCTCCTTGTTAACTTCAAAATCAATAAACTACCCAACATTCATATAGTGGACCGTTATTTTGAAGCTGTAAAGAATATTGGAGTAACAAATGATGAAAATGGTCTAGACTATTTTATTCCAGAGAAGGACCAGGTTGAATTAGAGTGGTTACCCGATCATTTTAGAATGTATTATCATGCAGTCGTTATTGGAGGTCAGCATGAAACAAAGAAGCTCCCTTATATTAAATTAGCTCAATTGTGTGAGTCAATTAATGGGCCAGTTGTACTTATTGGAGGTAAAGAAGACATGGAAGTTGCTAAACAACTAGAAGAGTTTTTTACCCAAAATGAACATGCTGATTATCAGAGAGAACATTTCAAAAAGAAAACGCAGATTTTCAATGGTGTTGGAAAGTTCAACTTAAACCAGTCAGCATCATTGATAGAGCAAGCTGCAATGGTTTACACACATGATACAGGAATGATGCATATTGCAGCAGCTTTCAAAAAACAGATCTATTCCATTTGGGGGAATACCCTACCCGAATTTGGTATGTACCCTTATAAAACAAAATTCGTGGTTTGGGAAGTTAAGAATCTAGATTGTCGACCTTGTTCAAAAATCGGACATGACAAGTGTCCAAAAGGACATTTTAACTGTATGAATAAGATCGATTTTCAATTTTAGTATAATATGAATTACATAGTTTTTGATCTCGAAGCAACTTGCTGGGAACGATCTTCTCCTGAAAATAGTCGACCAAACGAAATTATAGAAATTGGAGCGGTACTTTATAACGATCAATTTTTACCGGTTGATGAATACGTACAGTTTATAAAACCCATAGCATATCCTAAGCTGAGTGATTTTTGCACGGAATTAACCAGTATTAAGCAGAGTAATGTTGACGGAGCTCCCATTTTTTCCGAAGTTGTAGAAGACTTTAAAAATTGGTGTGGTCAAGGTGATAACGACTATATTCTGTGTTCTTGGGGCTTTTATGACAAAAAACAGCTTAAAAGCGATTGTGAAAGACATGGGTTGGAACATAACTGGACCAGAAAACATATAAGCCTTAAACACCAGTACGGGAGAATGACCTCCAATGGTAAACCTCCTGGAATGAAAACGGCCCTTAAAATGGAAGGTTTTTCTCTAGATGGAACTCATCATAGAGGTATTGATGACGCACGAAACATAGCAAAGATTTTCATTAAGTATCGAGAACTATGGGACTTTTCTAAGCGATAGTTTCACATTTTCCATTTTTTGACTCCGTTATTCTCATTTTTTAGTTATACTTGATATGTTTTAACTATCAATCTTAAACGATACAATGTCAGATACCACCAATAAGGATAAACTAAGATTAAATAGATGGCAAAATGAATTGATGCCTTTTATGAAGTGGATGTTGATCATATTTTCAGCGTTCTTTTTAAGTGCTTCGTTATTTCAGTTGTACTATCTACATAAGAAAATTGATTACGAAGAAAATTTAAATATCGGCAAATACCTTGATGAACATGCTCCTAATGATGGTAGAGAAGATATAAAATGGCTCACTGTTTCGAAATTAGAAGAGCATGCCTTATCGCGTAGATATCATCAGGCCAACGTTTCATTAATGGCCGGAATTTGGATGAAATATCTTGGTTTTCTTACTGGAATGATCATTTGTTTATGTGGTGCAGTATTTATTTTAGGTAAAATAGAAACAAGCTCTGAGAGTAAATTAGAGCTAGAAAATGAAGTTTCTGGAAAATCAGTGTTACAATCCTCATCACCTGGCATATTTATGGTACTGTTGGGAGTAGTATTGATTATATTTATAAATCAGTTTGAAAACAAGGTAGACTTAAAAGATGGTCCTGCATATATTCATATGTATGGTACATTTAATGGGATAAACGATAATGCAAAAAAGGAAGTACCATTAGAAGATTTTAATAACGCAAACCGAAATGATGAAGTTACAGATTTGCCTGAATAGGTTCTTGATTATAACCGGTGTTGTAATGATTGCTTTTGGTGCAATTTCTGCAGTTTACGGTCAAGACAATCATCAAAACTATCTTAAGGTTGAATCTTTAATTTGGGAGCATCAGCAGTATGCACTAGCCAATAGCAAAATAAATTCGGTGATTAAAAAACAAAATTATGATAAGCATACCGTACCACAACAACTAATCTATTATAAAGGTGTTGCAATGTGTTGCTCTGGTCACACCGAAAGAGGAAAAAATCAATTTGACTGGTTGGTCAAAAATTTTGAATTAAAGGAAGAAGTGAAGAATTCGATTTTAGAACAAAAGAAAAGTTGTGTTAGCCAATGCGACCGATCTGACTTCTCTCCTCTTTATGGCAAAATTGGGTCGGCCATCAGTTACGAAAATGTTGAATTGCCAGGTGTAAATACTCAAAATGATTTTCCATCGAAGAATAGCAGCAGCGATGACGATGCAGATTTGGAATATAATTATACAGAAGGAGAATATTCTCTTGATTTACAAGACTTAACAAGAATCACAGATGTTCAGGAAATTCCTAAATAATACTGCCCCTATTATACTGTTTTTAACTTCTTATGTGGTTTGCAGTACTAATACCAATGCTCAAGTTCAAGCGCCAGACCAATTTTACACTGATGTAGAAAGATTAATTTGGGATCGTCAGCAGTATGTTCTATCCGTTAATAGTATTGATGATCGTATTAAAGAAAAGGAATATAACAAGCATAATATCCCTCAGCAGATTATTTATTACAAAGGAGTTGGACTTTGTGCTAGTGGACATCAACATAAGGGGAAAAGACAGTTTGAATGGATACAGCACAACTTTAAATTATCTTCTAAGGTGGATGAATTTATAGAGAAACAACAGACGAGTTGTGTTAAAAGAAGTACCAGTGCAGATTATGACCCTCTTTATGGTGCTGGGAGCTCTGAAAGAAGGAACTTTTCTATTATGAACATAGAAATTAGTCAGCCGAGAATTAGTACAAGTACTAAGGGCGGGAACATTCGTGGATTAGCAGTTTCAGAAATTGAAGAAGGTGATTTTGTTTCAGAACAAGCTTTCTTTCATCATGACGTGGAAAAATGGGCTCTTAAAGATCCTTCCACGGACTTAATCGATAGTATGATTACCACTCGAACGGGATTTGGAAGCAGAGATTATAACCTGAAATGTGAAGGTCAGTTTTGCTTAGTAGACTTTAGTCAAAGTTCAGGAAGAGCAATTCTTAATCAATACAATGATGCTTTAGATTCATTGGCAAAGAAATATAGTCTTGAAGTACCAGAAGAGCAAATAATGATCTATGTAGCTAAAAATCGTGAATTTCCACAGTTAGCTAACAAGCTGCATGGTATTAGTGTTGGTGATATGGTTTGGGGTTACTCAGTTATTTCAGACTATAGTATTGTTGTTCCTTGGTACAGCAGAGGTACTATTTTACACGAATTGGTTCATCAATTGATCAATCATAATTTCGCTGGTATGACTCCTTGGCTTTCAGAAGGAATTCCAGCAATGTATGAACAATGTAAATATCAAAAAGGTCAGTTTTATCCAGAGATTAATTGGCGTTATGACTATTTGAAAAATAGAACCAAAGTGCCTGCTTTAAGAGAGTTTTTAGGCTTTACTTGGAGAGAATTTAATGCTACTTCCAGCACTGGAACAGATAAATATCAGCTTAGTCGAAATCATGCTTTAGCACGCTACTTTTGCATGTATTTGGACAGTAAAGGATTTCTTGAACCAATTTTTGAAGAGTATAAAAATGTAGATCCAGATAAATTAAAGATCTCAGTAAGCGATAATGCAGTTCAAATTGTAGAAGATGTTACGGATCAGGAAATTGAAGCACTTGAGTCTGGCTTTTATAACTGGCTTGATAAACTCGAACGCTTTTCAAACTTTGAAGGAGGAAGTGAACAACTTAAAATGATGGAACCCGCCACTCCTATTATGCAGCAAAAGCGCTAATAATCAATTCAAATTAAGGTTGATTTAGCTCAGGATTTTGGGCTAAATAAAAATATTAATTACCTTAGTGTCATAATAACACTTTAAACTATGACATTGAAGAAGTTAATATGGTTCTTTGTGGCCGTTTGCACGTTATTCACGGTTCAGGCACAGAGTAATAAAGGTTCTATATCTGGTAAAGTTGTTGATGAAAATGGTGAAGATGCCATCGGAGTTACTATTTACCTAAAGGAAATTCAAAAAGGAATAAACACTGGTATTACTGGAGAGTATGAAATCAAGGATATTACTCCTGGTACCTATACCCTAATGTTCCAGTATATTGGATATAAAAATCATGAGCAGCAAGTTGTAATTAAGGCTGGTGAAAGGTTAAAGGTTGATCACCAATTAAAAGAAGATGCTGAGTTGCTAGACGAAGTAATTGTAGTAGGTTATGGTACGACTTTACAACGAGATGTTACCGGTTCTATTGAGAAAATTAAGTCTAAGGACCTTGAAAATACGGTGACGCCAAGTTTCGAACAAGCTATGCAAGGAAGAGCTGCTGGAGTTCAAATTACTTCGGCCAACGGTATTGCAGGAGCACCAATTAAGGTTAATATTCGAGGAAGTAACTCCATTGCAGCAGGAAGCGACCCTCTTTATGTAATAGATGGAATACCAATGACTTCGGGAAATTTCGATGCAGGTTCTTTAGGGTCTGGGAGTAACGCCCTTACCGACTTGAACCCTGATGATATTGAGTCTATTGAGGTATTAAAAGATGCTGCAGCAACTGCTATTTATGGTTCCCGAGGAGCAAATGGCGTTGTTTTAATTACCACGAAAAAAGGAAAAGAAGGTAAAACCAAAGTAAAGGTTAGCGTTTCATCAGGTTTAGTAAATGCTGCTCGTAAACTTGAGTTTTTAAATGCTTCAGAGATGTTAGCACTTCGTGATCGAGCGAAAATGGAATCTGGTGGAGTAATGGATTCTCCTACTACCCCGCTTCTACAGGTAAACAATGGTGAAACTTGGACACGTGCTGATGCTGATTCTCTTGCTGCTCTTGGCGGTACTAATTGGGTCGATGAGATGCTTCGTACTGGAGTAATGCAAAACCTTAATCTTAATGCTTCTGGAGGAAACAAGAACCTGTTGTTCTACTATGGAGGTTCATATCGGAAAGAACAAGGTTTCCTTAAAGGCAACGATTATCAAAGAGGAAATGGACGAATTAATCTAGAGAATAAAATAAGTGACCGATTAACAATTGGAACTTCGGTTGGACTTACCATTTCTAAGAACGATCGTGTACGTACAGGAGATGCAGGTGGACTAGGTTGGGCTCAACAAATTATGCCTTATATTCCTGCTTATGATGAGAATGGAGATATTTTTAATCCAGGAGCCAATCCACTTTGGTATTTAGAAAGTCAAACCTACGTTACCAATGGTTTTCGATCTTTAGCAAATATTTATGGAAACCTTAAGATCAATAAAAAGTTGAGTTTTAGATCGGAATTTGGTTATGATTATTTCAATCAGGTTGAATATGAAAGGAACCAACGAAACCCTTTAGATTCTAATAGTACAGCCTCTTCATGGGATCGTAGAACCAATGTAGACAACTGGACTACAAATAACTTTTTTAGCTATAATGATAGCATTGGAGATAATCAGGTTATTTCTGCTATTTTAGGATCTTCTGTTCAGAGTTCGTATACAAAAGGCGTTGGACTAGGAGGATTTAACTTTGTAAACGATAATCTTACCAGTCCTGCTGCTGCTGATCCAGATGATAGGCTGAGTTATCAGTATGAAACTGGATATGGTTTTGTGTCTTATTTCTCGAGAGTAAACTATAAATTAAAAGACAAGTACTTAGCTTCTTTCAGTATTCGAAGAGATGGTTCTAGTAGATTTGGAGACAACAATAAATTCGGTTGGTTTCCTGCAATATCTGCCGGGTGGATAATCTCAGAGGAAGGTAAACTCAAGGATTCGGAGAAAATAGAATTCCTTAAGCTAAGAGCTAGTTATGGTTTTGCAGGTAATGCTAATATATCAGACTTCGCTCCTTTAGGTTTTTACACCGTTGCTGGAGGGTATTTAGGAAACAGTGGAATAGCTCCCTCTACATTAGCAAACCCTGGACTTACTTGGGAAAAGTCTAAACAACTGGATATCAGTTTGGAATATGCTCTTTTCAGTAATAGAATCTTTGGTAACATTACATATTATAACAAAAGCTCCTACGACTTATTATTATTTGTTTCTCTTCCCCAATCTACGGGATTTAGTGGAGTTTTGGATAATATAGGAAGTTTAAGAAACTCTGGAGTTGAATTTACGGTATCAACTAAAAATGTTGCTAAAAAGAACTTTACATGGGGAACTGATTTTAATATAGCATTTAATAGCAACAAAATAACAGATGTAAATGGGCTTCCTCCTGATGCATTCGAAAGCGGACAACCAGGTGAAGGTCGGGTGATTATTGATCATCCTACTGGAATTCATTATGTAGTAGAAAGTGCGGGAATTCAGCAACAAGACGGTCAAATTCAAGCTTACAATGTTGATGGAACCCGCCAGTTGAACAATGACGGCACTAACAAAATGTACGATGTTCAAGCAGGAACCGAATTATACTATGACCTCAACGGAAACTTGATGACATTCGCAAATCCAACGGGTAGTTTCTATGGAGACAATCGTCGTCCATTTGGAAATCCTGTACCCAAGTTTATTGGAGGAATTACCAACAATTTAACTTATAAGAACCTAGATGTGAGTTTTATGTTCTCCTTTGTTTCAGGGAATACAATTTATGATGATCCTGCTAAGAATCAGATCGGGATGTATCGAAACCTTAATCAGCGAACAGAAATTAACGATTCCTGGACACCAGAAAACACCAATACGAATGTACCAGCATTGAATCGATATACAACACCTGTTAACTCTAGTAGATTTGTGTATGATGCTTCTTACATTAGATTACGTTCGCTTTCAGTAGGTTACAATTTACCAAAGAAGAGATGCGTGAAATGGAAAATAGAATCAGCTCGAGTGTTTCTTAATGGATCGAACCTATGGTTGATAACCAAATTCCCAGGTTGGGATCCAGAAGTATTGAGAAATGTTGACCCTAACAGTCAACAAGGAAATGTATCATTCGCTGGACCATCCTTACAAACACCACAAGCTAGAATTTTCACGGCAGGTGTAAAAGTTGGTTTTTAGATTGAATGAATAGGAAATTAAAGAATTAATAGATTATCCAAAACGATAAGGATATGAAAAAGATAATATATAGTACCGTAATTGTTTCTCTGATTGCCCTTGGTTTAGGATGCAACAAACCATTGGAAGTTGAACCTGTAAGTGTAATCGAAAATGATATGGCAGTTACGCGTTATCAGGATTTGGAAGCACTCCTTAGTGGAACATACGATAAACTTCAATCTTCAAATGTGCTTGGAGGAAACCATGTTATTTACAGTGATTTATTGGCTGAAGACACCGAGGTGCTCACCAATAATTTAAGTTCGTTCAACACTCTAGAAATCTATAATAGAGCTACAAATATCCAGTTAAACTCGTTGCGTTCTATGTGGAGAGATCATTATTCTGCAATTAATGCCTGTAACAACATTATTTACACCATTGATAATAATACGATCAGTGGAGATCAGTATGAGCAAAATAAAGATCGAATTAAAGGAGAAGCACTATTTATCCGTTCTTTTCTATTCTATAATCTGTTGCAATTCTGGTCACTACCCTACGACCCAGCAACATCTAATGATCAAATGGGAATAATATTAAGAACTCAACCTACTTTGAGTTTCGAAGATGACTTGGATAAAGCAAGGTCTTCTGTAGCAGAATGTTATGCTAGAATTACTGCCGATCTTATGGAAGCAGAAACATTGTTAAGCATGGCGGGTAAAAT
>JAHDFW010000098.1 GCA_020627945.1 Cytophagales bacterium | reverse complement strand
GTCTAACGTAACAGTTCTAAGTAGTGTATGGACCGTAGAAACGGCTCCTGGAAGCTTCGTGGATAACAATGACATTACAACATTTGATTTCTTAACGTCCAACAACTTGGGAGATTCGATTAAGTTTAAGCGTTGTGTGAATTCTAGCGTATTAATAAATACATCGGCATGTCCTACGGTATGTGATAGTACTTATGCGATAGTTGAAGTTGGAAACGCTACTGTAGATGCAACAGCTTCTGCCATAACAGTTTGTACTGGCGATGATGTGACCTTGAATGGTACAGGAGGAGTTGCATATAGTTGGGATAATGGAGTAGTTGACGGAGTACCTTTTACCATTACAACGCTTGGAATCAACAAGTTTGTAATGGAAGGAATTGATACTTCTGGTTGTGTTGCATTAGACTCAGTAAATGTAAATGTTGCTGACTTACCAAATGTTACTGCTTCAGCATCTGATACCACAGGATGTGAAGGAGATACCGTTACCGTTACTGGTGGCGGAGCAATCAGCTATTTCTGGGACAATGGAGTCCTCGATGGAGTACCTTTTGAGATTACGGAATCACAAACTTATACGGTTACTGGAACCAATGGATTTGGTTGTAAGAACAAAGCATCAGTTGAAATACTAGTTGGTCTTCTACCTATTGTAGAAATGAATCCTTTTGATCCTGATACAGTATGTGTTACGGATAAAGTTCAAGCATGTCCGATAGCATCAGCAAGTGGTGGTGTCTATAGTGGAATTGGTGTGGATGGATCGACATTCGATCCACAAGTAGCGGGTATAGGAGATTTTACAGTGTACTATACTATAACAGATGACGCTGGGTGTGAAGGTGCTGATTCTAGTTTCATTACTGTGATTGACTGTTCAACGGATACAACTAATGTTGGAATAGATGATCTTCCAGAACTGTATGAATTTAGCGTATATCCTAATCCAAGTAAGGGAGCATTTGTGCTAGACCTGTCTGATTATACTGGAGCACCAGTTCAGATTTCAATTTACGATATGAAAGGAAGTTTAGTTGAACAACGTAATCAGCTTGAAGTTATAGAAGAATTTGATCTTAGGGAGCGTGGACAAGGTGTTTACTTCATGTACTTGAGATCTGAAAACATGACAGCGATAAGAAAGGTTGTTGTTCAGAACTAATTAAATGAAAAGGAAAGTTACATTTCAAGATTTAATAATGTCACATAGATTAATAAGGAAACTCCGGAATACAGCCTTGATGGGTAGTATGATATGTGGTTTAGCACTACACGGATTTTCGCAATGTCCAATGGATCAGGTGGTCTCCATACAAGGTACAGAAGCCTGTGAGCAAGGAATTACGAACATTAACCTTAGTAAAAGTGAGGTTGGGGTATCTTATGTATTAAGAAACGATGCAGACAATTCGGTTCTGGCTGGTCCACTGAACGGTAATGGTGGTGGTTTATCTTTTAGCACAGGAATACTAAATGCAACTACAACGTTTAACATATTAGCGTCAGGCTTTGGTTGTGATCAAGAGTTAAGTACTCTAGTAACATATACTGTTCATCCAGTACCTGTGGTTTCTACTAATTTGGTCGATACTACTATATGCTTGGGAGATTCATTATTTTTTCAAGCATCTGGTGCTGATTCGTATTTTTGGAACAATGGCGTTACTGATGGTAGTATGTTCAAAATTGCTGCTGGCGGTAAGTATAGAGTTATAGGAACAGATGTCAATGGTTGTGTTTCAGCTGATTCTGTCAATATTAGCGTGGTGGTTCCTTCTTTCGTAAAAGCAAGTGCAGATAAAACAACCATTTGCCAAGGGGAGGAAGTTCTTTTCGATGCTAGTGGAGCAACTTCTTACCAATGGAATCCTTCTACAGTAACAAATGGAGCTTCTATTATGTTTGATAGTGTTGGAAACTTTGAATATGAAGTTACGGGAACGGATGATAATGGTTGTCAAGGCACTTCGCAGGTTGTTATACATGTTAACTCCACTCCTTCGACACCAGGGTTACCTGCTACTGAATTTAATTATTGCAAAGGAGATGAGTTCGAGAATATAACTGCAACTTCTGATGGTACCGGGCACGTACATTGGTACGGCAATGCTGATCGTACGGACTTATTGTCTTTGAATGGGACATGTTTACCCGAGGATGTTAATATTACGGAAGACTATTATGTAGTACTTGTAGAAGGAGCCTGTGCGGGAGAACAAGTTAGGGTAGTAGTTAACGTTAACGATTTACCAGAAGTTGAAGCAGGAACAGATAAGTTTTATGATGCAGGTTCATCAGTTCAACTTAATGGACTAGCGGATAATGTAGATTCTGTATTTTGGTCGCCTGCTGAAGTCGTAGATAATCCTAACATCAATAATCCGATGGCAAGTGCTCTGGAAACTACAGAATTAATTTTTACGGGTAAATCTGCAGATGGATGTTATAGTTCTGATACGTTAATTCTGAAGCAAAACATTACGATAAGTAATTTCCTTAGCCCAAATAATGATGGTAATAACGATACTTGGCAAATTCATCCACTTTCTAGTTTGCAAGGATGTAAAGTACAGGTATTTGATGGTTTAGGTGCTGAGATTTATTCAACATCAGATTACCAAAACGAATGGGGAGGAGAATTTAATGGAGCGCCACTACCTGATGGGGCATATTATTATGTAGTTGAATGTGAGGGGTTTGAAAGTGCTGGTACAATAACCATTTTGAGATAAAGAAGCATGACGAAGTATTTACAAATATTGAAATCTTGTGTTGTTGGTCTTGTGGCCATCACTCTTATGTACGGAAGTGTTTCAGCTCAGCAAGGCTTTTCGCTGACCAGTCTGTACAGACAAAATTTATATAATCTTAACCCTGCTTCTACGGGTAGAGATGGATGTTTTGAGATCAATCTGCAACATAAGCAGCAATGGATGGGGACAATGGGCAAACCTACTTATTACCAACTACAGTTATTGAAGGGAATTGGTGAAACATCGGGAATTGGATTAAACCTGAATTACTGGAAGGCTGGTTTAATTGTTAATAATACGTTTGGATTGACCTATGCTAAACACTTGGCGTTAGGTAATAAAGCTACATTAAGTTTAGGTGTGAACGCGAATTTGTTATTACAACAGTTTCAAGGTTCAAATGCAGTGTATTTTGACCCAGGAGATGTTACACTTTCGGCAAATAATAGTTCATCAATGGGGGCGTTGTTTGACTTTGCAGCTTTACTGAATGTTGGCAGATTTGATATTGGCCTTACAGTACCTCGTGTATATGGTACAGCAATTAATCATGATGGAACTGGAGTATTTGATCACGAGCGTGAGTTAAGAGCCCATGTGGGACATAATTTCAATCTAAGTGATAATGTTGCCTTTGAACCTATGGTAGTTTATCGACAATTACACGGCACTGATCCTGTGATGGATTTATATGGACGTTTTCAAGTGAATAGTATTGGATTAGGAGTAGGTTATAGAACAAATGAGTCGATTCTACTTACTTTTGACCTTGTCCGCAACGAGCAATATCGTTTTGCATATGGATTTGATTATAGTAATAGCAATAAAACTATAAGAGCTGCTTCGCATGAATTAATGCTAAGCCTTCTAATGTGCAAAGAAAAATTTCCTTACTCGGTAAACATTCAACAAGTAGATAGCAGCTACCAAACCAATGAATTCAAGAATATGGAAGAAGTTGCTGCGTTTCAACAGCAAAAAGCCACAGAAGATGAATGGTTAGGAAAGCGAATTCAAAAGGAAATGGATAATAACCCAGGTGCTATGGCGTATAATATTCCATTGCCAGAACCAATTAAGTTGAATGTAGGCAAGCAGAAGTACAAGTTCAGTACCTTCAAAGAAATGGATAGTTATCTTGATAAATTAAGGGTAGGTAGTCCAGAGTTGTCCGATCGATTGGTGGATGCTCAGGATGATGATAATCCGATTATTCTTCGATCGCTTAGAAATAGATATCAATTTAGAACTTTAAATGAAGCGAGGTCATTTATGGACAGCCTGAAAGTTTCTGATCCTAGGTTGGCTGCGCAAATTGAATCCTATATGGAGGATGATCAACCTTTGATATTGAATGTTCCAGAAAAATCTATGGAGTTTAGGTCTTTGGAGGAAATGAAGGATTATCAGCGAACTCTAAATGACTCGGATCCTATTTTGGCTGGAAAACTTAAAATGGCTATTGATGAAAACCCTGATGCAACTGAATTAACTATTAAAACCGACGACGATATGGTGGAAACTGTTGAATTGGTGGAGTATAGTAATGGTCAAACCGAATGGGTGGTAAATGAAATTCCGAAAGAACAGGCGTATAATTACACGGTTAATATCATTGACACTAATATGGTAAAGGATCCTAATTATTTCTATGATATGACGGGCGTAAGAGCTTACGAGGATGCAGTAAGAGATACTAATGAAGAGTTGGCTGTTAAAATTCAGGGAGTTATTAGTGACAATCCTGGAGCAAATATCTTTGATGTGTATAAAGGGCATGAAATTATCCTTAGACTGCATGGTCAAAAATATAAATTCCGAACGCTTAAGGAACTTGATGCTTATATCCTTAAAATGGAACAAGATGATCCAGATTTAGCGGTTCGTTTAAAAAATGCAATGGATGATGATACGGATATCATTGTTAATACGTCAAAACAGAAGTATCATTTCCGTACTCTTCGAACTATGTCGGAGTATGGTAAAAAACTCTCTAGCGAAGATCCAGTATTGTTTGATGAGTTTAATAAGTCTGTTGAAGATGACAACTTGTTATTAGTTAAGGTTCCTGGTAAGCGATATAAGTTCAAGAATCTTGATGCAATGAATGAGTACCTTATTGAATTGGAAAAGTCAAACCCTGCTTTGGTGGACAAGATTCGTAATCTAGTTGATGAAGATCCAACTGCATTGCAATATGATGTTAATTTAGCCAAGAAGGTTGATGTTGATATTAATGAGGAGACAGGAGAGGTTGTCGTAGAAGTGAAGGAAGTAGACGAAAATGATGTTCTCGGTTATATTATCAATATTGTTGATACAACTGATGAAAAGGATTACAACTTCTTCCCAGAGTTTGATCAAATTGATCCTTATGTAAAGGCAGTAAATGATACCAATGCAAGACTTGCTACTCGTATTAAAGGGGAGATCAGTGATAATCCAGATGCTCGAGTATTTAATGTCTCTCGTCATGAAGAAATAGTACTTCGTTTACATGGGCAGAAATATAAGTTCAGAACTTTAAAGGAAATGGATGAGTACATTATGTCCTTAGAGCAAGAAGATCCAGATTTAGCATATCGTTTGAAAAAATCTTTAGAAGATCCTACTGAATTAATGGTTCCAACCTCCAAGAAGAACTTTAAGTTCCGTACGTTGAAAGGAATGACCGATTATGCTTGGCAATTGCAGCAATCTGATCCAGAATTGTCTGCTGAGTTTAATAAATCAATGATGGACAATAACCTGTTGATTGTGGAAGTTAAAGGTCAAAAGTTTAAGTTCCGTACGTTAAAAGAAATGGAGGATTATCTGATCACTTTAAAAGATAATAACCCTGGTCTTGAAGCCAAGATTAGAACTTTGATGGATGAAGAACCAACGGCCTTAAGATACGATGTGAAGTTGGGCAAGAAAATTGAGATGACTGAGAAAAATGGGGAGTATTTCTTTACGGTAACAGAAGTTCCTGTAGAACAGCTGTATGATAATGAGTACAGACTCTATAATTACATAGTATACTTTAACCTGAATAAAACAAAAGTTGATATTCCATCCATGCCTACGGTCAATGATGTTATTAAATTGATGAAGGAAAACCCAGATTTAAAAATCAGATTGGAAGGACATTCTTGTGATTTGGGTGCAGACAAAGTTAAAAAGGTGTACTCTGAACAAAGAGCTAAAAATGTAAAAAGATATATGGTTCTTCAAGGTATTAAATCTAGAAGAATTCAAACGGAAGGTAAAGCAGATAGTCAACCTGCATCGAGAGGTACAACTGAAAAGGCACGAGATCTAAACCGTAGAGTTCAGTTTGTACAGGTTAAATAAAAACTTATAACAAGAATTAAAACTTAAGAAACTTGTAGTTTGATGAAAGCTGCAAGTTTTTTTATGCCTTCTTCAATTTGCTCAAGAGTAACATAGCTAAATGAAAGTCTAATTTGTTTTCTTGGACCTTGCTCTAAATAGAACATACTCATAGGACAGAATATCACCCCATAGTTTTCTACGCATTCATACAGTATTTTTTCGTCCACGTTGAAGGGGAGGTTCATTGTGAGAAAAAATCCTCCTTTAGGCGTATTCCAAGAAATGTCTTTTGCCCATTCGTTATTTGATCCACGGAAGTTTTCTTCTAGCGAATCCATTAAGGTTTTCCATTTCTTTAAGTAAGCTTCTTTTTTATCCTTGTTTATGGCTTCAAGGGAATAGTCTGCTTCAATCAAAATTCCACCTGTAATGGCTTGTGTAATACTTGAAGTGATAACGGTTGTTAAACTTTTAACTTTAGTTAACTCGTCGCTTAGAGCAACATTGTTTTGCAATTGCTGATCAGCAACCAAATATCCAATTCTAAGAGAAGGGTATAAGGACTTTGAAAAAGATCCTAAATAAATACAGCGCTGGTTTTTGTCTAGCGCCTTGATGGTTGGTACTTTTTCTCCATCATAAATAAACATCCCATAAGGATTATCCTCAACGATCCAGAAGTCATACTTTTCAGCTAGTTCCAAGAATGTTAGTCGATTTTCTTTTGAGAGATAACTTCCAGTAGGATTATGAAAGTCAGGGATGTCATATACGATCTTAGGATTTTTTCCTTCTGTCTTTAGGAGCTTAATTTTGTCCTCCAAATCAACCAAATCAATGCCGTTTTCAGAGGATTTTACCAAACAGATTTCTAAACCATAAATTTTAGCAAATCCAGTAAAACCGATGTACGAAGGATCGCTCACCATAATTACATCCTGATTAGGATTGCAAATAGTACTCAGAGCTAGAATCATCCCTTCTTGAGCACCAGAAGTTATTACAATGTCTTCCGGTTTAACATGAATATTTTCATCAATTGCTAACATTTTAGCCAGCTCAGCATTTATAATGCCTTTGGTCATATTGTATTGTCCAAGATCAGCCCATATTGTTTCCTTAGAAACTCCTTTTTGTGCTGCACGATGCTCAACGAATATTTCTAGGTGTTTATTAGAATCTTTTAAGTTGAAATATGCCGGATCAGGTCTACCAGGAGCAAATGATATTGCTTTGGGAAATCTCAATGTTACTTCATTGAGAAAGTCCATAACACTTAAGTAAGGGTCATTCAGATTTTGGTTGATTTGAATTCTTGAGTTCATCTAATATTAGAATTAGTTAAAGGGATACTCCAACAAGACATACATCATCAATTTGACTTGATTTCCCCTTGTTCATCCAATCTTCTAAATTACTATCCAGTTGGTTATTTTGAGAAGCTAGATTCAATTTTTGCTCATTGAATTGTAGAAGATCATTCTTAAGCTGTTTTACTTTATATTTTGTTTTATCAGATCCTCCAAATTGATCTTGATAACCATCGGTAAATAAATAAATCTTATCTCCAGAATAAACCTCTAATTTATGGTCTTTGAAGCTATTGTTAGACTTAACATGTTTTCCTACGGGCATTCGATCAGCGGCGAAATCGAACAACGTATAGTTACTACCAACGACGTTTTTCTTAAAGTTTTCTGGTGCAGCTAAATCATTGTTACGTACAAGAATCAAAGGATTGTAGGCTCCAGCGTAGATTAGTTCTTGATTTTCTCTATTTAAGTAACAAAGCGCAATATCCATACCGTCTGCACCTTGTTTACCATGTTCCGCCATAGCATTTATGATTCTAATACGGAGTTCATTAAGAATTTGTGAAGGTTGTCGTTCACCGTTATTTACCACGATCTCATTAAGAAAGCTGATTCCAAGCATGGACATAAATGCACCAGGAACTCCATGACCTGTACAATCTGCTACGGCCCAAATAGCAACTTTAGAATCTGAATAAGCCCAATAAAAATCTCCTGAAACAACATCACGAGGTTTAAATAGAATGAAACGGTCCACTCCAATATTATTCCAATATTCTTCATTCGACAATAGAGCATTTTGGATTCTACTTGCATAATTAATTGAAGATTGAATCTGTTGATGTTGATCCTCAACCACGTTTTTTTGTTGCTCAATTACACTTTTTTGTTTTCGCGTAGTCTGGAGGCGTTTGTAGATAATGTACGCGGA
The DNA here is from genome assembly GCA_020627945.1 of Cytophagales bacterium. Taxonomy (GTDB): domain Bacteria; phylum Bacteroidota; class Bacteroidia; order Cytophagales; family JAHDFW01; genus JAHDFW01. The sequence goes on along the minus strand of JAHDFW010000098.1, from coordinate 6,209 downwards.
GAACAACATGATCAATAGCAGAAGGCTTACAAAACCAATTACAATTTTTTGTTGACGTTGGTTGGCTTCAAACAAGGTGATTTCCTTTTCATGATTCGCATCATCCACTAACTTTTGCTTTTCATATTTGTATTTTTCTTGCTGCTGAATGGATGCGTGTTCAGTTTCACTGTTACGAATTGAATCTTTTAATTCATGGTACTTTTCTAAATACAAGAACGCTTTTTGCCAATCCTTTTTATCCTGATTGACTTGATAAAGAGTTTTGTAGGAGTGAAGAGAGTGGACAATCGTACTATGTTTCTCACCTTCTATTAAACCTTGAAAAGCATAATGTTGAGCAGAATCCAACTCTTTCAAGTAATAAAACTGCATACTAATGTTATTGTAAACTTCCGATACATAACTTTGGTCACCTCCTTGTTTATATAATTCTAGTGCATTTTTATACGCCTCAATAGATTCCTTAAACTTACTTTGCATGGAGTACAGATATCCAAGTGATACGGCATAGGAATTATCTCCGTATCTAGTATTTAACTCTTTATAACATTGAGAAGCTATTTCTAGATATTTAATAGTAGAATCTGAATTTTTCAGCTTGTTTTTACTATCATATGCCATAGCGATGTTCCAATATGAATCGCCAAGGAACTTATCGTTAATCCTTTCTCGTATGTCGCAACATTTGTGATAGAATTCCACAGCTTTTTCCGGGTCTCCTTGATTCATATAAATCAACCCTAGATTATTATATGATTTTGTGATTCCAGAGCTATCCTTGAGTTCTTCAAATAGGAGTAATGCATCATGGAAATTCACAAGTGCTGGTTCAATAATACCACTATAGTAATATGAGATTCCAATATTATTTAAAGCTAAAGCTTTATTTTCCTTTTGTTTAATGGTGAGTTCTTTCCCGTAAGATTCAAACAAACGAAGCCCATTAGAATAGTAATCAATAGCCTCAAAGTACTTACCATCATTTTGCTGATGTTTACCTTCTTTGATATAATACATAACGCTATCCTCAATACTTAATTCTTGAGCATTAGGAAAAGTGTAGCACATTGCTATCAGGAACAGTGTGGAGATAACATATTTTAGTTTTATCAACATCTTCACATAAACTTATAAATAAGTATTATAATAGGTTTTACCATGTTACTATATTCTTTTCTATAATTTGAATTTTATTACTCAGTTCAATTAATCTAGAAATTGAATCCATCTTCTAAGTCTTCAAATTCGTTATCAATGCTTTGTTCGCTCTTACTGGATAATGATAAATCTTTCAAAATAGTTTCTGGATTGTCGCACATAGCTTCTATTAGCCATTCTAATCTTTCAAGCATCAGCATGATTGTGCTTTCTTCGAATAAGGCGGTGCTATAATCGACTTTCACCATAAACTTATTACTTACTGAAAAGTTAAATGATAAGTCAAATTTACTGACCTCTTCACCTTTTGCGAAGGTATTAAATTGAAGATCATCCATCATAACCGCATCAAGTTCACTAGAATCACGTACTATATCAAAATTTTGTAGTACCACTGCCACATCAAATATAGGTCCTCTATCCAGATCACGTTTTTTTACCAGATTGTTTACTAGTTCGTCGAATGGGTATTCCTGATACATAAAAGAATCAATGGTAGATTCTTTTATGATCTTAACATTGTCCAATAGTGACTGTTCAGGATTAAGGTTGTTTCTCAATACCAAGGTATTAATAAAGAAACCAATGATCTTTTCAAATTCTTCCTCTGTACGTCCTGCTAAAGGTGTCCCAAGAACAATATCATTTTGTAACGTATATTTATTCAATAAAATGGTAAGTGCAGAAACTACCCCTGCATAATGTGTTAAGCCTAAGTTTGTGCAGAATTCTTTAAATTTAATAAGAATAGATTCATCTATTTCATGCATTATGTGGTTTCCTGCAAATGATTGAATCTCAGGTCGTTTATGGTCCGTAGCTAATTTTAATCTAGGAGCATTTTTTAGTTTATGAACCCAATATTCCTTTAGTTCATTCATTTTATTTTCAGACAACACCTGACTTTGCCAATATGCATAATCTTTGTATTGATATGCTAGAGGTTTCAGGCTGATTTCTCCACCTTGCGCAATATCATGGTAAAAGTTGAAAACTTCTCGAATCAAGATAGTCATTGACCACCCATCACTAATGATGTGATGCATATTAAAAAGAAGAACGTGCACGTCTTCGGCCAATTTTATCAATCCAATTTTAATTAATGGGAATGAGGCTAAGTCGAAGATGAAATCAGCTTGCTGCGTTGCTAATTTCAATCCCTCTTCTTGTGCATTTGAATGATCAGAAAGGTCAGTTTTTTCTATGCTAAAATCAACCTCTTCCATACTCAGAATTTGCTGATATGGAATTCCTTCTTTTTCTACAAATACAGTTCTTAGGGATTCATGCCGTTCGATTAAGTGCAGGAATGCGTTATGCAATGCATCTTGATCGAGCTTACCAGAGATTTTCATAGTCTTTGGCATGTTATAGATCGAGTTTCCTCCATCTATTTTGTCAATAATCCAAAGACGTTTTTGTGCATTTGAAACTGGATATACTTCCGAAAGAGGAGCCTTAATGACTTCAACACTAGATTGCCCGTCTTCCGCAATTATTTCTTTAGCCAGTTCTGCGATAGTAGGGTAAAGGAATACTGTCTTAAGTTTAATCAGTTTGCCAGTTTCCTTTTTAATACGGTTGACTAGCTGCGTTGCTTTCAGACTGTGTCCTCCCAGTTCAAAGAAGTTGTCATTCACTCCAATTTTGTCTTTAACAAGTATTGACTGCCAAATGCCAACTAGTATTTGTTCAATATCGCTTTCTGCAGCAACAAATTCGTTAGAGATAACAAGTTCTACTCCAAGTTCAGGTTTTAATGCATTACGATCTGTTTTTCCATTAGGAGTTAATGGCATCGAGTCAAGTTTGACATATCGAGCAGGAATCATATAATCTGGAATTAACTTAACCAGATGTTTTCTTAGATTAGAAGCATTCAATTCTCCTTCACCTATCACATAAGCAACAAGCTGAGGAGTTTGAGTATCATCCAATTCAACAACAACGGCACACGAGTTTATTTGCTCATGGCGGTCAAGACTGTTTTCGATTTCTCCAATCTCAATTCTTATTCCTCGGATTTTAACTTGATTGTCTTTACGACCAACAATTTCAAGTTGTCCTGCAGAATTTATTTTACCAAGGTCACCAGTTTTATAGTAACGTTGGTTTTCAATAGTAGTAAAAGAAGTTCGATTTAGTTCTTCATTATCAAAGTATCCAATAGTTATAAATGGACTAGATACAGCAATTTCGCCCATTTCAAGCTTATCAAGAACTTTGTTAGATTCAGATAGTATTTTTATTGTGGTGTTGTCCACAGGGTGACCAGCGGCTACAACTCGTTTACGAACTTCTGAAGTATGACTCATGAGATTTATAGAACTCAAAGTACTCTCCGTTGCACCGTAGCTTACTACGAACTGAGCGCCTGTATTTGTAACGAGTTTAAATCTTTCGAAGTCTTCTTTTAATGATGGTTCACCGGTCATTTTCACAACCTTAAGCGAATCTAATGTAATGTTTTCCGTTGTCAATTCATCGCAGAAAGGTCTGAATACGGACGGAACAGAATGCCAGATTGTGATCTTATTTTCATTAATCCATTCTGCGACCTCAGAAAGTGCAATACCTCCTTTGAGTGCCATAGGATAGTATGTTGCACCATGGAATAATGCCCCATACATGTCATTAACAAATGAATCGAAACAGATAGAAGAGAAACCAGTAAGCTTATCATCTGGTTGGATGTTCATAGCTGCTCCATAGTTAGCGATAAAGTGTACAACAGCACCATGTGTCTGTTGAATTCCTTTTGGTTTACCTGTACTTCCTGAAGTATATAAGATGTAGGCTAAATCTTCTGGTTTCGTAGATATTTTTAAAGGTTCTTCTGATGAACTCTCAACAGCTTCATCCGAAATTAAAATAATCTCTGAAGAATTACTTTGAAGGCTTTCTATCAGTTTTAGGTTTTCTTTATCCGTAATTATAATAGAAGGTTTCGTTTCGTTGAGTATAGATTCTAACCTTTCTACTGGATAATAAGGGTCCAGTGGTACATAAATATGACCAGATTTTAATACTGACAGGAGAGACAATGGCATTTTTGCATCGTGTTCCACGCAAATGGCAATCATACTCCTAGTTTCAATTTTTTCAACTAACAAGTTAGCATGTTGATTAGCCAATCGATCAAGTTGCGTGTAGCTCCATTCATTAGTTTGGTCTTTAACAACAATGTTGTTCGGATATTGTGCTACTACAGCATCCCAACGATCCAATATTGTAAGTTTGCTATCGTACCAATCTGGATAAGTAACTTGATTCAATGTTTCATGATCACCTATTGAATAAGTATCGGTTGCCAAATCTTCAATTAAACAATCCAGGTCGTTTGTCGCGACATCCAAGATTTGAACAAACTTCTCAGCAAAAATAGTTAAGGATTCCTCAGAGAATAATTCATTTTTATAATCACAGAAAATTTCAATTCCATTCTTATGTTGTTTAGCATAGAAGTTGATGTCAAACTTAACCTTCTTATTACTATGATAATGTTGTGTTTCCCAGTTTTGAACTTCGGTGTTAGCTTTATTACCGAAGTTGACCATATTTAAGAATATCGAGGTGATAGGGAACTTGTTTACATCACGAGGAATGTTCAATTCGTCAACAATTTGTTCGAATGGATACTCTTGATGATCCATAGCTTCCAAGGTGTCCTCTTTGACTTTTTCCAGATAAGTTTTAAAAGGAAGATTTGGATCTATCTGACTTCTTAAGATTACAGTGTTTAGGTAGAAACCTATTTGTTTTTGAAGACGTTCATGATCTCTTCCAGCAATCGGAGTACCAATCACAATATCGTCGCTGTTGCTCAATTTACGAAGCAAGATATTGAAGGCGGTGAGAAGAATCATAAAGGTACTAGCTCCTGAATCTTTAGTTAACTTTTCAATTCTTTGATTTATATCAGAATTGATAAAGAACTTGATAGCACTTCCTGTGTTTTTCAATTCAATATTTGAACTGTAATCTTGAGGAAGGGTAAGGTTAGGCAATTGCCCCCCTAAAGTTGTATGCCAGTAGTTACGGTGTTCTTCAAGTTTTACTCCACTTAATTGCTGATTTTGCCATGCAGCATAATCCTTATATTGGATTTCTAATGGGGTAAGTGGGTTCGGTTTATTGTCTTTTAACGCTTCATAAATTTGCGTAAGATCCTTGGCCATAATATCCATGGACCAACCATCAGAGATAATATGGTGGATTACAAAAACAAGATACCATTCCTCATCGCTTACCTTGATCAAAGAAGCTCTGAACAGCACGTCAGTTTTAAGGTTAAATGCTTTCCGAGTAACTTCATCATAAATCATAGAAACTCCTACATCCGAAATGGATTTATCAGAGTAGTCTCTAAAATCCAAATTGAAATCGACCTGTTCGTGGATGATTTGTCTTGGGATTTCGTCACGTACAATGAAATTAGTTCTTAAAGATTCATGTCTTTCTATCAGCAAATCAAAAGCCTTATTTAAGGCGTTAATATTAATAGGCTCGTTGAACTGAACCATTTTTGGAATATTATAATCCGCACTGCCTTCTTGAATTTGATCTAGAAGCCACAATCGGTTTTGGGCTGGAGATAATTCATAGTCATCTTGAATTGGAAGAGGCTTAATATCTTCATAACTATCCTGAGTAGATGTGCCTTCCAGCATTTGACTAATTCCAAAAATTGTAGGGTTAGCAAAAAGTTCTTTCATAGGAACCTTATACCCTAAGTTTTTATGGATTTTAGCTATCAGGCTCGTTGCATAAATAGAGTGTCCACCTAACTCAAAGAAATTATCATGAATCCCAATTGAATTCACACCTAGCACATCCTTCCAAATCTCGGACATACCAATCTCCAATTCGGTTGTTGGAGCAACGAAATCCTTGTTGTCGTATTCGAAGGAATGCTTAGCCAATAACTTGCGATCTGCTTTTCCATTCAATGTTAGCGGCATTTCTTCCAGCGAAACGAAATGTGAAGGAATCATATATTCAGGAACATTTATGCTCAATTGTTCGATGATATATTCTTCGGTAGCTTC
>JAHDFW010000097.1 GCA_020627945.1 Cytophagales bacterium | reverse complement strand
CATAATCAACGCTACAATGTTGATGGCTGTATCGATAGGGATTTCAGATTCTGTAAATGGGTTGACAAACTTTAAGAAATTCTTTCTTACCTCTTTTCCTTTACTTACAAGCTCTTCTTTTTTCTTTTCAACTTCAATGTTTTTCTGTCGTTCGTTGGTCAACAAAGAATCTATCTGCTCCTTACGTTCGGTCGACAAATTTCTAGATTTCAGCTCTTGCTTAGCTGCCTCTACTGCATCAGTTTCGTAATCCGCAGCACTATTTAGAATTCGGTATAAACCAGCATCAGATAATTGACTAAACTTTTGGGTGTATTGATTCATTTCACTCTAAGATAATTCTTTAATGGTGTTTGTCATTCAAATGAGCCTTTATTTTCTCCGCCTCTTCCAAAAGTGACTGATAAGATCTTTTGTTCGCGTTACGTGAGTTAATAAGAAAAAGGGTAAAAAGAACAATTCCAAACACAAAAGGAATCCACGTTCTGACAGCAATAGAAAAAATCATACAAAACAATAAGGCAGCTATACCAAAAAACTGATTTGCACTTTTAGAATTAGGAACATTCACTTTAATGCTTGCCTCATTTGTTTCTTTGTTAAAATTAAGCTTAAATATATTACTGGATGCCCCTTTCCTGTTGATTCTGACATTCCATGTATCAATCCCTCCATCCTCTACGATGTAATAATCAAACAGAGGAATGGACTGCTTTATATGATCTAATTGAGTTGCATTTAAGTAAAAGGACTCCGAATCAGTCACTTTCCAATGAATATGTACTTCCTGTTTATTGGTTGACATCTTAAGTGACTTTTATAAAGCCTCAAACTCTCTCCTTTTCTCGTCCATCCACTTTTGCATAGCATCTGGATTTTGCATCATCTTTTGCATCTCTTGCATTGCTTCCATATGGGCCGAATCTTGCTTTTGAAACATTTCCATTCCATGTTTCTTACTTAACTCGGCTATTTCTTCAAAGGTAGATGCTTCGAATATTAAGTCACAAGCACCTCCCAGCTGCTTACATGTCATTTTTTTCATTTCCAATAAATCATTAGTTGTTGTGAAGTTACATATTTTTAGTAATTTAGAAAGTGTAGGTGTAATCAACATGGAAACTTTAAATTTCACGACGAATTGCGATGATTATTAATCCCTTAAAATGGAAAATCTGGTCCGACAAAATCATACGAATTGTATTGTGGTCTATTCTTGTTCTCATGGTTTTAATATTGTTAGGTGGAATATTGGTTCGTATTCCTTACAATAATGACCTTATAGAAACTTGGGCGATTTATCTTGCATATTATCTTGTCTATGGTGGTTTTATAGGGGTTTACGCAGCTTTATTTGCAGGAATAATAAGAATCGTTTGGCTTAAACTCAAAAAGTAAATAGCACTTTATTCCTTTTATTTTGATAATTATTACTTAAGTTTACAAGGCAACACCTTGAACTAAACTTAACCATGGCCTTTTACAAAAACATAAAGTATTATGGTAAAAACTCCATTTACCCTAATGAACAAAGTTGGATTGCATCGAGATTAATCACACTCCGACACGATCTCTATCACGCAATCGAGAAAGATCGTAAAGCGAATTCTCTGATTATTGGCTCATGGAATATCCGAGCTTTCGACGGCGGAATTCCTAGACTTAAGGAAAGCCATCACTACATAGCCGAAATCATAAGTCAGTTCGACATATGTGCCATACAGGAGGTTAAAACAAATCTTGAACCTCTCAAAAATCTAGTTAAGCTACTGGGCCCAAATTGGGACTATTTTGTATCCGACATTTCTACACATAAAGGTGGTAATAGTGAACGAATGGCATTTCTCTATAATACTGACAAAGTATTTTTTAGAAATTTGATCGGTGAAATTGTACTGCCTACTAAAGACCTTATTGCTGGAGAGCAAATTGCTCGCTCACCATTCTTTGCTTCTTTTCAGTCGGGTTGGTTTAAGTTTTCCTTGTGTTCGGCACATATAATTTACGGAAACGATCTTTCCAAACGAGCAAAAGAAATCACGGTAATTGCAGATGCTTTAACATCCAGAGCCGAGGATGAAGATCAGGTCCACATCCTACTGGGTGATATGAACATAGAAAAACCCGATGATGAAGTTATGACGGCTCTTAAAGATTCTGGTTTAACTGTTCCTAACTTTGGCCCAACCAATATGGGAGGAAACCGATGGTTCGATCAGATTGCCTTTACTACCAAAGGTAAAGCAGAACGAAAGACAAGACTTCTCCGTCATGGTTCATTTGATTGGCGCCATGCAGTTTATGGTCCTCACCCAAAAGAAACAGCTCCAGAATTCACTGAAGAACAAATAAAGCTAGGGATGTCGAGAGTAGAATTAGACACTCTTTTAAATCACTATGAAAAGGTCGTTAAAGACGTAAGAGACAAACACAACAAAAAGCCATATAAAAATTGGGCAAAGTCTTATAAAAGATGGACTACAGATGAAATGTCCGACCACTTACCTATTTGGGTTGAATTGGAAGTTGACTATTCGGATGATTATTTGAGAAGGTTTTTGAAGTAACGATATTATAAAAAAACCTCCTTGCAATCAAGCAAGAAGGTCTCTAGAGTAAATGAGGTAACTATCCTTAGTATAAAGTTTAAAACATTTTGTTGGATAGAGACCGTTTGTTAAGGTTAAGTTTTACTCCATTAATTTAGCATTTAATTAAACGCGTTGTTCCAATAATATTGTTGTTGTTAAAGCAACCTCAAACATTAATTTTTAATGACTAAACAAAGGTCTGAAAATGCTTTGCCTTGACGTAGCGTAGAAATACTGGTTTAATAAAATTAAGTAATTATACTTGGTTAACGTAAGTTCGGTAATCCCACCTAATTCTTAATTAAATGCTTGTTTACGATTCCTAAGGATGTGTTAATTCTTAATTGATACATGCCCTTCGGTAAGGATGCCAAAGAGAAACGGTTTGAATAATATTTAGCAACATCTTCACCGAGTAGATTAACGATTGTTACACAATGGATTTTTGAACCTGACTTAATATTGACATAGTCTTTGGTTGGATTAGGGTAAATCTTAGGATCCATAAGAATTCGAGACGTCAAACCTGTTGTATCCACAATAGTGTCCTTAATCGTATCTTGAGGAAAGTCCAGAATTGATTCTGGCAACGTAATTTTAGAAACTATAAAATGCAATTCATCAATTGTATCAACCTGATCTCCTACAAAAAACATGGTAGTATCATCATAAAAGATTCCATGCAGTGCTCCAGATTGTGCACTTGGTTCATGTTCATAAAAGAAGCTACCTTCATCTCCAAAATCCAAAAAGGGACTAAAAGTTGAATCATGAACACTTACCTGAAATTGATCTGAAAAATAATCTGAACTAAAGTTGGACTGAAATGTACTATGTCCAATCATAAAAACCTTTGAATGTCGAATTTCAATATTGCTCAACACATTATGATTGACATCTGAAACTCTATTATGAACGAACTGATTTAATTCTAAATCAAATTGTACGTATTCAAAGTCTTGCACTCCTGTGCTATATAATCTAACGGACATTAGCGGTTGATTCCTGTACATTTTTATGGAACTGAAATACAGGTTATCTCCATTGGGATGTTCGAATATTGCATGTCCCGAATCTGCAAAGGTTGTATCCAACCCTTCTGGAATTACAAAACGCGTTAAGATTCCGTTATTGGAAGGTGTTGAACCACAAGTATAAATCGTGTCATTTTGAATGGCTATACCATAATATTCTGTACTAGCCGAATGTCTCCCGTTCCGACTATCTTGATAAGAGGGTTTTCTTAATTTACCATAACTGTAGACACCCGTGCTATTCCAAGTTGAGTCCAAATTACCATCCGCGGAGAGATTGATCAAATATGCCCTGGAATACAGTCCAAGTGAGTCATTAGCTCCTCCTGCTACCCAAATAGAACCGGAATCTCCTAGTTCGATATCATTAGGATAATCTTGGTAACCTTCTACATATAAAACCTTTTGTCCGTTATCAGCAAAACTACTATCCAATGAACCGTTGGAACCCAACTTCATGATGACAGTTGGTGTTCGTGAAGAGCCCTTTCTTAAGTAGCCAGATCCTAATATATACAGGTTATCATGGGCATCTATTTCAAAATCTACTGGTCTTGAAAAGTCAATGGTTGCAAAATCCCCAATCCGATATCCATTGATACCAAATGTCGAATCTAAAGTGCCAGTGGTGTCTATTACAAAAACACAATAATCTCGTTGAGTTCCAATTGAGTCTGAACTACCTACTTGCCCAAGAATGACCATTTTTCCATCACTACGACCTAGTATTTTTACTGAGTGATGAAAATCACTTGGTGTGTAAGTACTAAAACCTTGATGAGCAAATGAAGTATCTATTTGCTGAGCACTAGTATTAAACAGTGACAACACGCACACTACGCTAATTAATACACGTAGTCTCTTAAACAAAAAAGAATCAAGTGTGGACATAGAACAACTTAAAGTTACTCAATTATCACGAATTCAACTCTTCTATTTTTTTGTTTATCTTCTTCAGTTAAATTTTTCACCAATGGTTTTCTCGCTCCAAAACCTTCAACTTTCATTCTACGTTTTGTTATTCCACGTTCAACCAACAGTGTTTTAATTCTTGTAGCACGCGCTAAAGACAACTTCTCATTAAATACGGAGTTACCAGTATTATCGGTATGCCCTTCAATGCTTATTTTGATATCTGGATTATCTGTTAAAATCTTTGCTAACTTCTCTACCACAGGTAAAGAAACGTCAATCAAAGTATCAGTTGACACCACGAAATAAAGCCTCTCTAAGTTGATTTTTGTACCAGCTTCGAGTTTCTCTAAGGCAATGTTATAAGTCATAGTTGACTGTTCGGAAGTAGAATCTGGAGTTTTTAACGTCTGATTATATTCATGGTAGCCTTTTTCCAATACCGAAATGGTGTATTCTTTGTTTTTCTTCAATCCAATTTGGTAATACCCCTGATCATCGGTCTTTAGTTGAATGGGTTCTTCACTCCCACTAACATTCAATTCAACTTTTAGCGGCTTACTTGTTTTCTTATCCGTAACATAACCAGAAACCATTAGGTTTTGATCAACTGGTTTTGGTTCTTCTTTAATCAATGCTCTGTAAAGATCTAGATTATCTTGATCTCGATTACTTGCAAAATAAGCATCTCCATTTGGTGCAATGGTGAAGTAGCAATCCATTTTAGGTGAATTAACCATATTCCCCATGTTTTTTGGCTGTGACCAATTTGTCCAGGATTCATCTAAACGAGTGGTTACAAAAACATCCGCATCTCCTTGTCCTCCTCTTCCATTAGAAGAAAAATATAAAGTCTTTTTGTCATCGGAAAGAAACGGAGACATTTCATAACCCGTTGAGTTAATTACACTTCCCATATGTAAAGGTTTCGTCCAGTTTCCTTCCTTTTTCAAACTTACATACAAATCTTCCTTTCCCAGGGTACTTGGTCCCTCTATAGATATTATAAGTACGGTCTCATCTTTAGCAATTGAGAAATCATAAAAATCACCTTTATACTTCAATTCCGGAATTTCAATAAACTCAGGCTTCTTCCAATTATTATGACCTAATTTTGAAGTAACTGCTATTCCATACTTAAGATGCTTCTTGCTTTGATATGTATTCAAAAGAAAGTAATGTCCATCCTTTCCTACTCCTAAAATGGAGTTATTGTTTTTATCGTTAATGGAACTTTCATGGATTGGAGCATTCCAACCACCATTCTCATCCCGCTTAGTTTCCCAAACATCTTCATTATCAGGTGCACTGCTAAAGCCAGTATTCTCGGAATGTCGAGTTCGCACGAAATACATCGTATTATCCTCTCCAAAAACAGGTTTCACCTCTTCTCCTTCGGTATTGACCGATGGCGGTAATTTCTCTACTCTTACGAATTGTGCTTGACTTGAATACATACAAGCCATGAACATCAAACCAAAAAATATTTTTACTCTACTATCTTTCATATCACTCTTATTTTAAGAAGTACGTTAGACCTACTTCATGACCACCAGCATTATAATTTCTAAGTTTAGAGGTGTTAAAGTCAAATGAATATCCAACTCTAAAATTCTGATCCGGTTTAAATCCTACCGTTAAGATTAACGCATCTCCTGAGCGTAATCCCAATCCAGCAATGTACTTATTCTGAAGTGTAGCCGTAACATTAGCTAAAACGGAAACGGGAGCTCCTTTTACCATGTTCACGTATAAAGCTGGTTCTATTCGAACGTCATCACTCGAGTTCAACACGTACCCCAACATAAAATTATGATGAGTTCTTAACGTAGGATCAGTAATAGAACTAAATGCTATTCGTTGACCCATCATTTGTTGATTGCTATATCCCGCAAAAAACTCATCACTATATACATAAAGGCCCAAATTCATGTTGATAAGCGACACCTTATTTTGCTGAGTAATAAAATTTTGATAAGTAACCTCAGATACATCTGTAACTTCTGCTTTTGTTGGATCAAAAGAAAAGCTGTTAAATCCAGTATTTATACCAGCACTTACCGTGAGTTTATCCGAAACTCCGTAATGAAGCGCGTAAAACAGGTTGAATTCGGTTTTTCCAAATGCGCCGTAATTATCATTTAATAAATATGCACCTACACCATGCTTTAACTTGGATTGACTTTGCTCCTCATTCACTTGGTAGTTTTCATTATGACTTGTTCGGAGTGCTAAAGGTCTTTTCACCTCTACTGGTTTAAGCGCCATTGCTCCTCCCAAATAAAATGTAGAGGGTTCATCTCCTAATCCGAGCCATTGTCTTCTGTAGCCAAGATTTACTTTGGTACTACCATCAGCTCCAGTCGCAGCTGGATTAAGCATGTATTTATTTTGCTGATTTTGACTAAACTGCCAAACCTGTTGCGCATGTATCTGATATGAACCTACAGCCATTATTAGGGCTAATCCATATTTCTTAAAATCTCTGTTTAATATCTTCATAGCTGTAATTCTATTATTTAATCAATGTTATTGTCCCATTATATGTTGTATCATCATCTACGGTAATCACATAAAAATAGGATCCTGATGGTAATGTTTGACCCGAGTCATTTTTACCATTCCATGGTACGTAATCATTTCCTCCAACGGAATTATAAACGCGGGTTCCCCATCTATTATAAACGGTAACTTCTGCTCCTTCTCTAGCATCAAAACAAGTGATTAACCATTCATCGTTTTGTCCATTATCATCTGGCGTAAAAGCAGTTGGGAAAGTAAGTTCACATAACTCGGTAACTACAATGCGCTCGGTAGAAGAAGTATCTATACATCCATTGTCGTTAGTTGCAACTAAAAACAGATCATACTCTCCTTCTAAATCATATATGTATGTAGGTTCAAAAGAGCTACTAGTATCTCCGTTCCCAAAGAACCATTGGTAACCTGTTGCATTTTCAGACGAATTAGTCAGGCTTAATTCAAATGGAGCATTGCCTGAATTACTTGTCAAATCAAAAGCAGCCAATAAACCTTGCGTACTGCAATCACATCCAACAAATGTACCCGTAATCGTATCAGCACACCCTGTGGTATCCACTACTCTAACCGAATATTGTTCACCATCCGAAAGACCTGTAATTTTAAAAGATTCTCCACTATTTGAAACGGACGTAACATTTAGGTTACCTGCTCCTAAATTAGAAAGCGTGTAAGTTCCAGCAAAAAATTCTGGATATCCTCCCGTTACCGAGATAGTTACTTCACCGATATTACAATCCGATGTATCTTCAGTAATTGCTACAGCATTTAAGTAAGTTACTTTAACAGGTGTCCCTACATCATAGCAAGAAGAATCAATAAGTAAATCTGGTCCTTGAGCTTTAAGTGTAATTGGAACTATCCAATACGTTTGATCAGTCGCACCTGGGAAGTTAGTCACCGTAGAACCATCATTAAAATCAGATGTGTTCGCAGTATCATCAATTACTACAGGTGTACCTCCAATAGTTACAACACAGGCATCATTGAATGGATCTGGAGCAACGGGTGGCTCACATAGATACAATAAATACCCCATTGATGGATCTGCGAATAAAGGATCTGAAGGAGGCAATGTAAATCCATTAGAGTTAATTAGCACCTGAGCACCAGGACATAAGACATGTTCATTAGTTGCAAGAGTTAAAGCATTTCCCGAAGTTGATGAACTTACGGTTCCCGCTTCAGCAGAACATGATGAACCATAATAATCCATACAATAGTCCGTCATAGCTCCGCTCCCTGAAATCGCAAAAGTAGTTACCAGAATATAATCCGTATTTGGTGTGAGGCCTGACCACTCTGGGTTCCAAGAACCTGCGCCTGAAGAACGGTTATGGATATTGTTTCCATCTGCAGTTAAAGCAGTACCATTACAATCTGAAGTTGGATATAAGGCTGAAGTTACAGTGAAAAACGTAGTTCCAGTTGCCTGAAAAGCTTGAACATATGCACCTACAAAACCAGTAACATCAGTCGTTACCGTTTGATATGTCGTATAATTACCCGTAGCATTTAATCCAGAAACGCACGTTTGAGCTCCTGAAGGCGGAAAACGATCGTCATAAGTATTTACACTTCCAATAGCACAATTTGGAGTACCACAGTCACAAGCACTTCCACCTGTAGGATGATAATAATCCAAACAGGTCGAAGTTATTCCACAAGATGTGTTAGGAACGGTTACGGTAACCTTCAAAATATAATTAGTTGAAGGAGTTAAGTTATCCCACTCTGGATTTAGTGAAGAACTGTATCCTGCATTGGCTGTTGTGACTGCTAAGGCTGATCCATCACAATCTCCTACTGCAAAAAGTTCGTAGGTTCTTCCATTCAAAATAGTGCTTTGCTGAGTTGGTGTACATCCTGGATCAGCTCCCAACTGCTGTAAAAAGCCTAATGAACCAGTTGAACTACTAGGAATCGTATAGTAATTGGTAACAACGGTATCATTTGCATAATATCCCCAGTTCTCGCAAGCACTGAATGTCGGAGAATTAGGATCAGAAATGAAACTTTTGGTACAAGAAGGTGAACTACAATCACATGCAGCAGATAAGGGAGGAACTGTGCCGTAATAATCCATACAGTACCCTTGCATATTACCAAAACTGATATTGAAGGTAGTAACTAATATGTAATTTGTATTTGCAGCTAGGTTAGACCATTCAGGATTCCAAGAACCATTAGTTAAACTTCTGTTATTGATATTATTTCCATCTGAAGGGATTGCAGATGCAGAAACATCACAGCTTCCCACAGGGTATAATTTCGAGGTAATTGTAACATCAGCCAATATATCGGAAGTAAGCCCTTGAACATACGCTCCTAAGAATCCATTATTATCAGAAGTTACTTCTTGATACGTTGTATAAGCACCTGTTTCATTAAGACCTGAAACGCAAGTTTGAGCTCCAGATGGAGGAAAGCGATCCGCATATGTATTTACATTCCCTACAGGACAATTTGGAGTTGAACAATTACAAGACGAACTAGGAACTGAACATGTAGTAGCTAGAAAGTTTATTTTTATAACTGGTCCTTTTCCATAACAACCATCTCCATTTTCATCTGGGTTTTCTATAGCACGATCGTCAAATGTCAATGGAACTGCGTAATATGTGTTACCCGGAAATACACCTGAATTTAAAGTAACGGAAGAATCCAAATCATTTCCTAAGTGGCAGGCATCATCTACTGGATTAACCGAAGTTGGTGAACAATTCAGTACAGCATAACCAACAGTAGGATCATTTCCACTTTGAAAAGTTGGAGCATTTTGCGTCAATTTAATGGTCTGATTCAAACATACGTCATACTCATTACTCGCATCCGTCACTTCTACCCCTTCAATTTCTACTTTAGTTCCACCTGGGTTAGCAGTACAACCTCCAGTTACCACTGTATCTGGTGAATAATAGATCTGACAATGATCTTCTTGATTACAGCCTAATGGGATATTGTAAGTCACTTTAACTATGTAAGAAGCTCCTGCAACCAAATTTGACCATTCTGGATTTCCATAACTAGAACCATTTGCGTTATTGTTATCGGGGTTAATTACAGAACCTGCATCACATGTAGAAGATGCGGGAAACAACTCGTACGTACGTGAAATAGTACATCCAAACCCTCCGCCTGCGAATGCAGATATAACGGCTCCCAAAGTACCAGAAGTACCAATAGTAACACTGTGATAAGACTCGTTTGTCGAGGGTCCCGCTATTGCAGGAATATAAGTCTCACAAAATGTTAAACCGGAAATTGGTGTCCAGTTATCATGTTTACTTTCTGCGCTGGCAAAGTCAACGGACTTTTCTATAATACAAGTAGGTGCGGCACAAGAACCACACTGAGCATTTGCTCTATAACTACCTACACAAAGCAGACAACTTATTAAAAAACCTATTCTCCAATTCATAATATGATCCTTATGTTTTCACTGTTTTTAACAATTGCAATGTAAAAGGATAAACCACCAAAAACAGGCTTATATAGTGAATGGTAAGCCTTCTGGGGTGAATGGATATGGTTTGGGGTATGTGGTTTAGGTGTAGGTAAAAATTAAACACCATCCTTCTCAATCAAGGTTCGTTCTCAATTGCATCAGATACAACAATACAGATGTCAACTGGAATAAACACATGTCATTCTCAATCAAAATTCAAGAAGAAGATATTAGAAGAAACGGATGAAAATCACTAAACCAGATATCTAAATAAATCGGATTTCGCATTAAGGTATTCACTGAAAAAACCTCGACTTTTCATCTTTTCAATCAGAGGTTCAAAATCAGATTTTTGTGCTAATTCAATTCCTACGACAGCTGAACCATTTTCGCGACTACTTTTCTTGGTGTACTCAAAATGCACAATGTCATCTTTAGGACCTAAAACATCTACTACGAACTCCTTTAAAGCTCCTGCACGTTGAGGAAAACGAACAATGAAGTAATGTTTCAATCCTTGATACAAAATTGCACGTTCTCTTATTTCGGCTGTTCTGGTAATATCATTATTACTTCCGCTTACCACACAAACCACGTTTTTACCGTTAATTTCTTCCTGACATTGATCCAACGCTGCTAAAGTTAATGCTCCAGCAGGTTCCACAACAATGGCATCTTTATTATACAAACGAAGAATTGTCTCGCACACTTTGCCTTCAGGCACTTTAATTACTTGATCTAAAACATCTTTGCAAATCTCAAAAGGCAAATCGCCTACCCGAGCTACAGAAGCACCATCAACAAATTTTTCAATTGAATCCAGTTCAACATTTCTTCCCGCAGCTATTGAAGCCGACATTGATCCAGCTCCTTGTGGTTCAACTCCAATAATCTTGGTTTTGGGCGAGAGTTCTTTAAACACAGTGCATATGCCAGAAGCTAATCCTCCACCACCAATTGGAACTAAAAGGTAGTCAATAGTACAATTAACCTGCTCTAAGATTTCTATCCCAACAGTTCCTTGCCCTTCAATAATTAGTGGGTCATCAAATGGATGAATAAAACTAGCCTTATGTTGCTCTGAATATAATAGTGCCTCCTTTTTGGAATCATCGAAGGTGTCTCCTACCAATTTAACTTCAACGAATTCTGCCCCGAACATTCTGACTTGTTCGACTTTCTGTGAAGGTGTTGTCACTGGCATAAAAATTACACCATGCACCTTCAGTTTCTTACAAGACAATGCTACTCCTTGCGCGTGATTCCCGGCACTTGCACATACAATACCTTTACTGAGCTCCGAATC
Organism: Cytophagales bacterium; assembly: GCA_020627945.1. GTDB lineage: Bacteria > Bacteroidota > Bacteroidia > Cytophagales > JAHDFW01 > JAHDFW01. The sequence continues at coordinate 2,878 of JAHDFW010000097.1, read as the reverse complement.
ACCAAGTGTCGAAATTTTGTTAAATGCCCCCCGAATTTTATAGGATCGTACAGTCTGTAAATCTTCTCGTTTAAGATACACATTTGCTTTATGAGCCTCGGATACGTTGGCGTTTGGTTGAAGTGGAGTACGCAACACCACTTCTTCCAAACGTTTACTAGCAATTTTTACGCCCTCAAGTGTAGGCATGTATTTATCTGTGGAATTCATTTAAACCCTAAAACTATGTAACAATAGGTTTCATGTCTACCATAGCACGACGTAAAGTTGCTCCAACTTTCTCAATTGCATGACTTCTCACCAATTCTTTAGCCATATGTAAATCGTCCTCATTCGGAGTATTTCTTGGAGACATTGTTTCTCCAATCACACTTGAATCAATCGATTTCACAAAAGGTTCTAACAATGGAATTGCCTGATGGGTAAATAAATAACATCCATATTCAGCAGTGTCTGAAATAACACGGTTCATTTCGTATAATTTCTTTCTTGCAATAGTATTCGCAATCAACGGTGCTTCATGTAGTGATTCATAATAGGCGGACTCTTCTTTTATGCCCGCATCAACCATAATTTCAAAGGCTAATTCAACACCTGCACGTATGAAAGCAACCATGAGTACTCCGTTTGCAAAGTGTTCCTTAACTGGAATTGATTGATCAGACGACGTAGCCTTTTCGAAATTAGTTTCAGCCGTTGCTTCTCTCCAATTCAACAAGTTAGCGTCATTGTTATTCCAATCTTCTATCATTCCATTTGAGAAAGAACCATCCAGAATATCATCCATGTGCTTTTGAAATAGTGGTCTCATAAGACGTTTAAGCTCATTAGAAAGCTGGAAAGCCTTTAAGTACTCAGGGTCATCCAATCCGTCCATCATTTGAGTTATTCCACCATGTTTCAATTCTTCCGTAAGGACTTCCCATCCATTTTGGATCAAACGACTCGCATATGAAGACTCAACGCCTTTTTCCATCATTAAATCATAACATAAAAAGGATGCCGTTTGCAACACTCCACAAAGTATGGTCTGTTCTCCCATCAAATCTGATTTTACCTCAGCCACAAATGATGACCTCAACACTCCAGCGCGATGTCCTCCTGTAGCTGCTGCATAAGCTTTAGCTTGTTCTAAACCTTTATTCTCGGGGTCATTCTCTGGGTGAACAGCAATCAACGTAGGAACTCCAAAACCTCTTTTATACTCCTCTCTAACCTCTGTTCCTGGGCATTTAGGAGCAATCATGATTACTGTAATATCTTCACGAATTTGCATCCCCTCTTCAACAATGTTAAATCCATGAGAATACGATAAGGTGGATCCCTTTTTCATTAAAGGCATCACTTGTTTTACAACCGGTGTGTGTTGTTTGTCTGGTGTTAAGTTAATCACAAGATCAGCATCTGGAATTAGTTCGTCGTATGTCCCAACTTTAAAGTCATTGGCCACTGCATTTTTATACGAGTCACTTTGACGTTCTATTGATGATGATCTGAGAGCGTAGGCAATGTTCAATCCAGAGTCTCTCATGTTCAGACCTTGATTCAGCCCTTGTGCACCACATCCTACGATCACGATGTTTTTCCCTTCCAAAGCTTCTACTCCATTTTCGAACTCTGAACGGTCCATAAAATCACAAACACCCAATTGTTCCATTTTGTTAGTGTTTGTTAAAGAATTGTAATAATTACTCATGTTAAAATTTGTTAACGATTTGCTGCTGTCTCTACTTCTTTTAAATAATCCTTTAGTTCTTTCATTGGTTTGCTAATTGCTACTCTACCTGATCTTACAAACTCTAAAATATTATAGGGTTTAAGTTCTTCGAAAAGTGCTTGAGTATCTTCCTTATGACCAGTCATTTCCAAAATGGTAAACGCCTGCTCTACAGCTACTATACGTGCATGATGCTTCCTTACAATAGTTTCAGCTGCACCACCTATGGACAAAGCTGAGGTAGGAATTTTGTACAAGGCAATTTCCTGATAAATCATATCCTCATTCGTATGATAAAATGCCTTGTGTACGTCAACCTGCTTTTCTAGTTGTCCTACTACCTTTTTCACCAATTCCTCGGTTTCATTAACAACAATGGTGTATCTGTAAATCCCTTCTATTTCACTTTCAGAGGCGGCAATACTGTTGATATTGATCTTTCTACGAGTAAAAACGATGGTTACTCGATTCAATAGACCCGCATGATTTTCTGTGAATATTGATATGTTGAATTCTTTCTTCATTTTAGATCTATAATTCAAGTTTTATTTCGGACACACTAGCACCTGTTGGTACCATCGGAAAAATATTGGACTCTTTATCCACCATTACTTCTAATAAAAATGAACCATCATGGTCTATCATTTCATTAAGCGAAGGAATTAAATCTTTACGTTCAGTTACTTTCTTGCCCGTAATTCCATAACCTTTTGCAATGGTTAAAAAATCAGGATTATTCATTTCTGTAAAAGAGTATCGTTTGTCAAAAAACATATCTTGCCATTGACGTACCATTCCCAAAAATTCGTTGTTCAAAATGACAATCTTAACGTTAATTTCATTTTGCATTATCACCCCCATCTCTTGTAAGGTCATTTGAAAACCTCCATCACCAACAACTGCTACAACTGTTCTATCTGGTCTTCCGATTTTTGCTCCAATAGCAGCAGGCAAACAAAATCCCATGGTTCCAAGTCCACCAGAAGTTATCATGCTTCGAGTCTTATTAAACCTTGCGAAACGACATGAAATCATTTGATGTTGCCCCACATCAGTAACTACTATGGCTTCATTTTGAGATATTTTATTCAGTTCGTGAATTACTTCGGCCATATTAAGGTTTGGATCTTTCCCTCCTAAATCGTGCTGCAATACTTTATC
>JAHDFW010000096.1:8224-14736 GCA_020627945.1 Cytophagales bacterium | reverse complement strand
TGGCTAACTTCCTTGGCATAACAAACAAAGCGGTGAAGGATTTGGGGATATTTTAGATAGGTTAATTAATCAGGTTGGTTTTATTTACCAGCCTGATCTTTTTTGAAAAGTAAAATTAATTAACCAACAAGTTTTATGTTGAATGTTCTAAGTTTTATGTCTTGAAAAGATTTAGAGATTTGAAAGTTTGGCAGGAGTCTGTAGAATTGGCGGAGTCAATTTACACACTTACACGAACCTTTCCATCAGAAGAGAAATTTGGACTAGTTTCACAAATGAGACGTGCAATAGTTTCAATTTCTAGTAACATTGCAGAAGGAAGTGGGAGGAATAATCCAAAAGAATTTAGGCAATTTCTAGGAATAGCGATTGGATCTGCATTCGAATTGGAGTCTCAAATCGAAATTTGTTTTAAACTAGAATTTATAGATAAGAACAACAGGACTCAATTACAAGAGAAATTGAGGTTTGTCCAAAATATGTTATTCAAACTAAGAGATTCCATAAAAATTACTTAGAACGTAAAACATAAAACATAAAACGACTCTCAGTATGTCTGAAAATAACCCACAAAATATAAACCCAGAAGGAACTAGCGGTGAACAAGCCGTGGAACTAGAAGGAGGTACCTATGAGATTCTGAAGAATCGACTTTCGAAACAAGGAGATGACCTTCGTGATCGATTGAATAAGCTGAACGACGAGCGTAAAAAGGCCTTTGGTTCTATTGATACCAAGATTATTACTACGGAGCGTATTGCTACCGATAATAATTGTGTGCCTTGGGATATGATCGCACTGAAAGAAGTTATTCTGTTCGGATATAACGTTCAATTTGGACTTAAGGCTAAAACTGAAGTAGCAGACGTAATTTCAGTATATCAATATCAGGATCAAAAATATACTCAAGTTGAGCTTGATGCTCTAAAAGATCCATCGTTTCTGAACGATTTTGATAACTTATATAAGTATTATAAACATACTCAATTTGTTAAGTTCTCAAAAATTGGAACCTTCTTATATATGGTTTTCCGTATTGGGAAAGCCCCAGATGATATCAAAACTTTTAAGTGGTTGATAAATGAAGGCACTATTGAATATCAAGATGCCCGAAGTGATCACGAGTTTAAGTTCCCTAAACAAATCGAATTTGCGTGGACGAAAACTACGCGAGATATGCACCAATCCGGTGACCATCCGCATGTGTCTATCGAAGATGAAGTCTTTATCGAGTCCATAGGTGGTGATATTACTATTAAAGTTGAAAATAATACAGCTACGGGTAAAGGAGTATATTCCGAACCGGTTGATAGTGTAGATCAAACATTGGATGATGCGGAAATCTCATACGCACGAGTTGGAAATTTATTCTTATTCAAGGTTCTTCCTTTCCAAGAAAAGCATTACCGATATATTGTTTTTAATAAGAAAACACAGAAAGCTCAACGTATTGATGCGATTGCCGAATCATGTATCATGTTGCCAGATGACCAGGGCATTATATTCTCCACTGGATATTGTCTGCAATCTGGTGAATTTAAGATTATAGATCATAATCTGGACAACATTCAATTCGAACGTAAAATAGTTTCTCCGAATGGAGAGGACTTTATGTTCGTCTTCTACAATTTAGAATTCGGAAGGTATTTGCTGTTATCCTACAATATTATTGATCAAACGGTTAAAACACCGATTACCTGTAATGGATTCTCCGCATTTGAAAACGGTGAATTAGCTTTCTTTAAAGAAGATCCGGAACCTAAGAAATTGCATCAAATTCAGATTTGGCAAACTCCATTTACGCATGCTGATTTCTTATTCGAAACTGACGAAGAAAATTATCTGCAAAAGATAGGGAACAAGGAGATTGTTCAAGCAATGGCTGGTTGTCATGAGTTATTAAACCTTATCAATAAGGATGATTCATATGCAGGTCTCTATCATGATTTACTGAAAGGTGCCAACGACGTTTTAGATGGCTATTTTTGGCTCGATCAAAAGGAAACTTTTGAGTTAGCAACACCAATAAATGATATCAAAACTACCTCCAAAACTGCAATTGATGAGTTTGAGAAGGTTGTTCAGATTCGTAAAAACACTGAACAACAATTTGAGGCAATAGAGGAGAGGGTAAATGAATTGATAGCGAAAGTTAAAAGAACTCGTCAGAAGTCTGTAAATGAATTTGTAGATGATCTTGCGGCTTTTAGAGTACTTCGTGGAGAAGTTATTTCGCTTAAAGAATTGCGTTATGTTGATCTTTTAGCCGTTGATGGATTTGAAAGTCAATTAGCAGAGCAAAGTGAGAAGTTGTCTCAAAGTTGTGTCAACTTCTTGGTGAAACCTGATGCTCTGGATCATTATAAAAATCAGATTACCGAAATCGAACAAGCGATTGAGGAAACCAAAAAGGTTGTCGAAGCGAATAAAGTTGATGAATCTATCAATGAAAGAGCAAAAGCCCTAGAGTTGTTAATAGATGTGGTAAGTAACCTTAAAATTGAGGATGCCACTCAAACAACAGCTATTATTGATCAAATTTCGGCGATCTATTCTCAATATAATACGCTTAGGTCTTCTCTTAAGAAAAAGCGTAAAGAGTTACTATCGGTTGAAGGTAAGGCGGAATTCTCAGCACAAATGAACTTAATTGGTCAAGGATTGATCAACTATTTGGACCTGTGTGATACGGTAGCGAAATGTGAAGAATACCTTTCTAAGTTGATGGTTCAACTTGAAGAGCTGGAGGGTAAATTCGCGGATTTTGAGGAGTATCTGGAGAAAATTTCTATCAAACGAGAAGAGATTTATAATGCTTTCGACGGTCGTAAGATTGAAATTAAAGAAACACTAGATAAGAAAACCAGTTCTCTTTATCAATCCGCAGAAAGAATTGTTAAGGCTGTTAAGAACAGATTATTACAACTTGACGATGTTAGTGAGATAAATGGTTACATGGCCTCTGACCTTATGGTTGAGAAGGCAAGAAACCTAATCGCACAGCTTCTAGAACTTGGTGATAGTATCAAAGCGGATGATATCCAAAGTAAGTTAAACGCCGCTAAAGATGAGGCTCTAAGGCAATTAAAGGACAAGAAGGAGTTATTTGCAGCTGATGGTAATGCTATTGCGTTTGGTAATTATAACTTCCTGGTAAATGATCAATCGGTAGGAGTCTCAATGATTGAACGTGGAGATCAAATGTTCTATCATATTACTGGAACCAACTTCTTTGAATTTGTTGACGATTCAATCATAAACGATAATAAAACACTTTGGAATCAATCTGTAGTTTCTGAAAGTCCTCAAGTATATCGCGCTGAGTATTTGGCATACTTGATTTTTGCAGAGTCACTTACTTATAAGCAGGACAATGAGGAACAAAAAGAGTTTACAGAGCATACTTTAAATACGTTCAGCGAGAAGCAATTATTGGCTTTTGTTCAAGAGAAAATGTCCGTTCGTTACAACGAAGGTTATGTAAAGGGAATTCATGATCAGGATGCTACTAAGATCTTAATGAATCTTGTGCAGCTGCATTTGGATGCCAGTAGATTACGATTTTCTTCTTCAGCAAGAGCCTTGGCCGCAATTTACTGGACATTGTATGCGGAAAATAAAGAGGAGCTAGAAAGTCAGTTAAAAGGTGCAGGAACGATTTTGGGAGTATTCCCAGACTCAACTGCGTTTGATGGGCTTAAATCCGAATTGAATGATCAATTGATGCACTTTGTTGAACAAACGGAACTTTTTGGGCCTGATTTGGTAGAAGAAGCAGCAGAATACTTGTTCGAAGATGTAGCGACTCATGGAAGTTTTGTAATCGAAGGAACTGCTATCGATGGATTTGACGAATTCAATTCGTACTTAAAAGGTAAAAAAGCACTAACTCCATTCCAGTCTTCAATTTCATCTCTAGATAGTTCAGTTTCAAGAAAACTATCATTGATAAGAAGTTGGCTGAATTCTTGGGTTGTAGAATTTCCAAAATTCGAGGAATTTGTGGATGAAATTGCTTACATACTACTAACTCAGAAACCAAATGCGAAAGATGTAGTTCGAGTTTCCACTGAAAAGGAAGTTCAAGGTATGAACGGATCACACCGTTTGATTGATGAAGGAGTTTACAACTTGAACTATCGTACATTCTCCGTCAAAATGAAGAATTACATTCGAGAGGAAGTACCTAAGTATCTTGAATTCAGAGAGCATAAGCAACAATTACTGAAAGACTTTGAAGAAGACTTGAGATTAGATGAATTCAAGCCACGTGTTATGGGCGGGTTTGTTCGTAATCAATTGATTGACAAAGTTTATTTACCTCTAATTGGAGCTAACCTTGCTAAGCAAATTGGTGCAGCCGGTGAAGATAAGAGAACGGACCTAATGGGAATGTTACTTCTAATTTCTCCTCCAGGATATGGTAAAACTACCTTGATGGAATACATTGCAAGTCGTTTGGGGGTTATCTTCATGAAGATCAATGGTCCAGCGATTGGGCACGAAGTAACGTCGGTTGATCCACAACAAGCAGGAAATGCTGGTGCAAGAGAGGAATTAGAAAAACTAAATCTTGCATTTGAAATGGGAGATAACGTAATGATCTATCTCGATGATATTCAGCACTGTAACCCAGAATTCTTACAAAAATTCATCTCACTTTGTGATGCGCAAAGAAAGATAGAAGGTGTATATAAAGGGAAAGCCAAAACGTATGATTTCCGTGGTAAAAAAGTAGCGGTAATTATGGCTGGTAACCCGTATACGGAGAGTGGAGAGAAATTCCAAATTCCTGACATGTTGGCCAACCGTGCTGATATTTATAATCTGGGAGATATTATTGGAGATTCGGCAGACTCATTTGAGTTAAGTTATATCGAGAATAGTACGTCCTCCAACGCCGTACTTCAAAAGATTGCTGCACGTGATCGAGGAGATTTCCTTAAATTGATCAAAGCGGCTAGAAATGGAGACATGGCTGGAATGGATCTAGACGGAAATCATTCACCAGAAGAGATCAGCGAATGTGTTACATTGTTGCAAAAAGTTCTTGAAGTTCAGAAATTAGTATTGGATGTAAACATGCAGTATATCGATTCTGCAGGCCAGTCTGATATTTATAGAACGGAACCTTCATTTAAATTGCAAGGGTCTTATCGTAATATGAATAAAATTGTAGAGCGATTATCTCCAATTATGAACGAGCAAGAATTGGAAACCTTGATGTTGTCTCATTATGAGAACGAAAGCCAAACCTTGACGACTGGAGCAGAGGCAAATATGTTGAAATTCAAGGAGTTGTTTGGAGTGTTATCTGAAGAAGATGCAAAGAGATGGGAGGATATTAAACAACTGTTTGTGAAAAACAATAAATCGAAACATAGCGATGGAGTAGACCTTACAGGACTTGAGTCACATTTAGAAACCCTTAATACTGGTTTGAATGGTATTAGAGGAGCTTTAGCTCGTTCCGCAGATGGTGTTACAAATCAATTACTTATGGAAGTTCTTAAGAAACTTGAGGAGAATCAGAAGGCATTGATGGATAAAGGCAAGTCTAAGTAGTTTTATGATGGATATAATGATTGATCTCTTTTCTAATTCAATGTTTATGATACCAGCTTTGGTTGGGCTTGTAATGTTAATTGTGGGATTGATCTGGCTTAAATATCCGCCAAAGGAAATCAATGCTCTCTATGGGTATCGAACCAAAAGTTCCATGAAAACTCAGCAACGTTGGGAATTTGCTCAGAAAATTGGTGCCAAAGAAATGATAATAGCAGGAGTAATCCTGCTTATCATAGCACCTTTAGCGGCTCTGTTTAATCTTTCTGAAGCGGTTGGATCAATGATCGCTTTAGCCGTCATGTTAGGTATTATGGCGATTATGATTGTACGAGTAGAAATGTCCATTCAGAAGAAGTTTGGGAAGAATTAAAATTTAACGAAAAAATATGAAACGTGTTTTAACTTTAACCTTTTGTGTTGCGACATTAATTGGAACGGCTGTTTTTACTGGTTGTAAGAAAAAAGATCCCGAACCTGTAACGAAAGAGTATTACTTACGCTTCAAGATTGATGGAGAAGATTATGTAACTGAAACGGATCAAGTAAATAGTTACGACTCTTATGGGACAGGTGACATAGGTTGGTTTCAGTACACAAACCTATTTCAAGGTCTTAAAAGTGGAATGTACTTCTTCGATGATGATATCTGGATGGATTCTACAGACGTGATGAACCTACAAGGGACGACTTTGGTCTTTGGTTCTGCAGCAGGTAATCCAAGTGCACATTTAGAGTGGGCTTCGGATTCTTTAGAGTTATATTCTGGAAAGACGGGTTCTTTGAGTGTGGCTGAAGTAAGTTACATGGGAAGAATTAGTGGAGTACCTTATTTCAAGGTTAACGGAACCTTTGAGTGTAATGCAACTTCTCCAAACGATACTTTGACCTACGAGTTGAAAGAAGGAGAGTTTAATTTTGCAATGAGGCTTCAAGATTATTAGAAT
>JAHDFW010000096.1:0-8124 GCA_020627945.1 Cytophagales bacterium | reverse complement strand
CGAGTTGAAAGAAGGAGAGTTTAATTTTGCAATGAGGCTTCAAGATTATTAGAATCTTTTAACAGTTTTTTAGGTTTACTTTTTGCTTCCTAATGTGAAAACAAACTTACCGAAGGAGAGTTCGTAATTCTGCTGGAAAGACCTGAATAAATGCGATATATAACCTTGAAACTCTTATTTTAAGCTGGTTTTTCCCTAAATCAATACGTCTAGGTTAAATATTCCCTGAATATGAACAAGCTTGGTTTTGACAGAACCGCAGTTATCTCTAAATTGAGAGATCATATTTGAGGAGTTATGAAGTTACTTAAAATTGTAGGTGTATTAGTGTTAACATTGGTGTTAACTAACATTTCTTGTGGTCAGGTTGTTTTGGATACAGAGGACTTTGAATCCTATGCTGCCCCTTCGACCATGGGGTTCACTTTTTGGAACAATACTGCTATAGGAGATCAATGGGATTGGGAAATTGAATTACCGAATGCCACGAACTCTGGATCAACGGGCCCATTAAATGGTACAGGGCATAGTCAATATTTGTATTGCGAAATGTCAAGTCGGGCTACTGGTGATGAATTTTTTCTTATTTCAGATTCTATCGATCCAGCAATTTACCAATTGACTTCTATTGATTTTGAATATCATATGTTTGGGGCTGACATGGGTGATCTTACATTAGAATATTCTACAACAGGAAAAGCAGATGGTGATTTTACGGTGATCAGGACAATTTCAGGTCAACAACAAACTTCAGAAACTCAAGCTTATAATTTAATTAGTGAAACCCTTTCAGGTATTCCTAATATTACCTTTTTACGATTTGTAGGAATAAGGGGAGCAGGGTTTACCTCTGATATTGCGCTTGATAATATTGTGGTTCGTGCGTCAACTTGTACAAACCCAACAGTCAATTACACCATTGTTGATGATTGCGGAAATGGACAATTTAGTATAGATGTTAATGTGTCAAATTTAGGTGATGCAACGGCGGTAGATATCTCAGATAAAGGAATTACGGGTGGATTGACAAATGTTGGAGTTGCAACTCATAGCATGGGGCCTTATACGGCAGGAGATTCGATAAAAATAATAGTAGATGGTAATTCATATGGAGGGTGTGCGGATTCCTCAGCTAAGATATCTGAAGCATGTGAATGTGCAAATTTACCTGTTGCAACGGTCAACGGGGTTGGATTGGACTGTGGACCAGATACGTTTAACATCCAAGTAACTGTAACTAATTTCGGAGATGGTACTAGTATTGATATTTACGTAGACAATAGTATTGTTCAGTCGAATGCAGTTTTAAGTAATACCTATACTTTCACAGGTTATACAACTGGTAATCATGATGTAGAGATTAGGGCTTCTGGTGCTGGGTTTGTAACCTGTAATGAGCAATATAGTGTTTCCTTAAGTTGCAACAATGATGAATGTGCAGAGGCTTTTGGCGTTTCAACGGATGGTACACCTACTACGTCGTTGGATGTAACTACTTATTCAAGTTCTGGAACAAACCTAAGTTGTGATGCTGGAGGAGGTACCGAAGATGCTTATTATAGTTTCATAGCACCTGAATCAGGCGTAGTGCTAATCGATGTCGACGATTCTGGGTTGTCTGGGACAAATTCTGATATAATTGAAGGAGCTCTTTTTGATGCCTGCGCAGGAACTGAAGTAGATTGTTTTGGGTGGAATAATACGAACTTCTTTGGTTCTTTCGATGCCGCATCTAATCGAGGAAGAGTAGTAATGGGACTAACTCCTGGGAATACCTATCTTCTTGAAATTGAACATTACAACAATGACTGGACAGGAACATATTCAGTTGTAATTAGAGATTATGCACCAGTAATAGAAGCTGGAACACAGTATTGTTTAGATTTAACAGATGCCATTAGTTTATATGACGTAGGAAGTGCAGGAGAGGAGTTTAATTGTTCAATGTTTGGAAGTCCAGAATTTACGTTTTCAGATGAAGAAGAATATTTACTTTATACTCCATCCTCCAATCAGACTGTGGATGTAGTTATTAGTTCTGCTTCTTATGATGATGCCGACGGTATTTATGTTGGAATGTTTGAATGGACTCCAGGTGTTGGCGCTACCTGTTTAGGAACTACAGCAGGGGTTGTTATTGACGCAGGAGCTACAGATGCAGCGATTCGTGATATTACACTGACTGCAGGAACTCAATATGTAATAGTTGTAGCCGAAGACTATAATGATGGAGTTAGTGCTTGCGTTCAATTAAACGTGCAGTGCGGATCAACCAGTTCTAACTCTATAGCTACTGTAGATTGTGGTGCTGGCACTTACACAGGACGTTTAAACTTCAGTTTATTAGGAAGTGCTAATTCCTACAATCTTGAAGCGGACAATGGAATTACTTATTCAGGTATTAGTACGAGTACCGATTATGATTTTGCATTTGCGGATTTGGCAAACCACTCGGTAGTATTAAAAGGCTTCGATGCTTCTATGAACCTTGTATGTGAAGAAGAAGTGGTTGACTTTTCATCAGGTTGCAACGGAACTGAAACTTGTGCAGGAGCCCCTGATATAACCAACACTTGTGTTCCAGGTGATTTGTCTGGAGCAATCAATGAAGGTACTTTATCAAATAATCCACTATGCGGTAACGGGACGTTTGTAAGAACCTGTGCAGGAGGTTTTTCACCATCATCTAATTACGAAGATATTTGGTATCAAATTGATAATTCTGGAGGTTCTAATACCGTAGATGTTAGTTTTACAGGGTTAAGTGGATCGGAAGAAGTAATTGTGTTTTTATACGATGGAGGGTGCACCGATGCAGAATTGTTGGATCATGGTTATCAAAACCCAGTGACTACCTCTGTAACAGCTCCTGGAGGGTCGCCTGGAGGTACATGTGCTATTTTTAACTCAGGTAACCCTTCAATGACATTTTATAACCTAACGGCCGTTTCTACGATTTATGTGAGAGTAATGCCTTATGTGGGAGCTTCTAATTGTACTGGTTTGGTCAATGCAGATTTTACAATTTGTGCAACAGTTCCATTACCTAACGATGTAAGTACAGGGATTCTTCAATACAACGATGCAGTAACGCCTTACACCGTAGTGAACTCTTCATTTGATATTGAAGGAAATTCGGTGTGTCAAAATATGAACAGCGCTACTATTTCTGGTACATCTTTACCAGCAGATTGTGGAGGAACGTCATTTAACCTTGGCGGAAGAGATTTATGGTATTATGTTGAAATTCCTGATGGACAGATAGATACAAGATTGGAGTTAAGCGTTACATTTGATAATGCAGGAGAATCGGTTTATGCGATTATTTCTGATGGACCTACGTCAAATCAGGAATGCACTGTAATGTCTAGTGCTTCAGCGGGTGAAACAGTTGTACACGAGTTTGATAAGACCATTAGTGAAGGAGGAGCGGTTGATCCAAACCATTATTTTATTCGTTTGGTTCAGCCAGCTACCAATGGAATAACGTCATTTTGTGTTACAGCTAAACTTTTAGTACCGAATGATAAATGCGATATATTCGAATCTACCGTTAACTCGACCAATGGTGCGTATGCACTCTTTGATCGAACAACTAATACACCAATTACAGTAAGTACAAACTATAGATTTACGTCTTCATCTGGAATTACATTACCTTCAGGAAGCGCTGATCCTGGATATAATGATTTATGGTTTAGTTTGGATTCCAGAAATTTCAGTTTTGCAACGGATGGAGACAACCTAGATAATGTTTATTCCAGAGATGTTCAGATCAACATTAATTCGGCAGATTTAGATGCTGATCAGCGTTTTACATTTGCCATATACTATAATCCTGCATATTCTTCACTTAGCAATGATTGTTCTGATCTTGGATTAGTATGTTATGTGGAAGGGCAAGATGCATTAGATTTTGTTGTAGATGGTTACATTACATTGCCATTAAATCATTTAGAAGGTTCATATATACTCCGTGTTATCCAAACAGCAGGGGCTAACGATGCGAGCTTTGATATTAGTGCTAATAGTTCGCCGCAATACGGGAAGCCCAACAGTAACTGCGATATTTTTACTTCCAGTATTTTGTCAGGACCTATTTATGACATAACAGGGGATACGCTTACTGGAGATTTCGATTTGGCAGGTATTGATTGCAATAGAAATGAAGCTTTATGGTATCGTGTGGTAATTCCTTCAACAAGTTGTCCAGACATTAGTTCTTCAACAGAGGTAAAGGATGTTACCATTGGTTTTTTAAACACACAAACAGGATTCGGAATTGATGCAGATGTAAACATTGAGCTGTATCAAGCCGATTGTAATACTTTGGTGCCATCTTCTGTAGGAGTAAATACTACATTGTCAGGTAACAATGAAACGGATGTGTTTCCAGTAAACTCAGCTACTACTTACTATCTAAAAGTAATGCCCAATAGTTCAGGTAATAGACCTACCGACTATGATGTATACGCAGTTTTAGGACCTCCAAGACCTTGTAACGACAGAGTTGAAAACGCGGAGGCCGTAGCATCTTTAAGCTCAGGTGTGTGTGACCGTTCTGCGTTACCAGTTTATGATGCATCTGGTGCAAGTCCTTCTTCTGGTACGGTAAGTGGGGCAAATGATGTGTGGTTTAGGTTTACACAGCCAGATAATGCTGATGAGGATGGTTATTTATCCGTGCTTTTGGTAAATCAAACTAATGGAAGTGGCGATAACCATACGATGTCTTTGGAAGTCTATGACGGAGGTGTTAATGATCAAGTGGCAAATAGAATTTTAGGACCTGTAACTACAAATTCTTCCAATGAAGTACAACTTGATGGAGGACATATGACAGTTGGTAAGAATTACTGGATCCGTATTTATCATAGTGAATTGCCTACTGAGGAAGTTAAATATAGTTTATGTGCTTATGAAGCCCCTTCTAGTTTAGTAGGTTGTCCATCTACATCTACAGCAGTAACGGTTTCTGGAGCAATGGAATGTGATAATGACTGTAAGCAACGATACAGAATATATGTACCTGATAATTTGCAGTCTGCATACTGGAGGTTTGAAGTAATTGCTAATGAACCGATTGCGGATCCACTAGTCTTTGGGCAAGGGTCAACTTCTCCTTCTGGAGAAGGATCAACAACAGATTATGATTTGCCATGTAACCCGAGCATGGGGCTAGCACCAATGTGTTGCACGGATAATGGAACTATTACATTTTCTGCAACCGCTTCTTGTCCAACTCCAAGTGGTAAATATGTGGTTGCTAACCTGATTGGTGCCTCAGATGTAGAAAGCAACTACTATTACTTGCAAGTGGAACATAATTCAGATCTTTTAGGATGTGGAGGTCTAGATATTTGTGAAATCAACGTAGTTGGTCCTTTTGGAAGTGCTGCAGACGCAGCTACTGGAAATACGGCTAATTTAACTACTTGCAGTTATTCATCACCAATGACTATCTCTGATCAAAGTGACAATAACCCATTCATTGAAAATGATTCTGATCAAAGCTATAGATTAGTAGCAGACCAAGATAAAGTATATTTTCAAGGAAAGTCGGGAAGTTATAATTACATGATGTTAGACGCTAAAGGAAGATTAATAGCGTCAAGCAATTTTGTTATGGAACAAAAGGGAGAGTACATAATTAACTTACCGGACGTAACAACAGGATTATATTTCCTCAAAGTAATAGGGGAAAGGAGCTCTATCCAGCAGAAAATATTGGTGAAATAAGAATTCACCAAAAAGCAAAAAGCCCTGATATTAATCCTCAGGGCTTTTTAGTGAATTCAATTTAACTTAACTATGTTAAATCATTGTGTTAAAATCAATCGTTTAGATTTTTCTC
This sequence comes from Cytophagales bacterium, assembly GCA_020627945.1. Taxonomy (GTDB): domain Bacteria; phylum Bacteroidota; class Bacteroidia; order Cytophagales; family JAHDFW01; genus JAHDFW01. The sequence goes on along the minus strand of JAHDFW010000096.1, from coordinate 2,270 downwards.
CATATCGGAAATAATAAACTCCTTTGTCTAAACTTTCAAGGTTAATGGTGTTAATAGAAGAAGGCTTTATAATTCCCGTTTTCACAACCTGTCCTCGTAAATCCATAATGCTGTAGTTACCAGATACGGGCTGATGATTTTCAATATGCATGATTCCAGAAGTTGGATTAGGATATATAGTGATTTCTGAAGAATTAAGATTTTCAACTATTCCTGTAGGGTTACCTCCGTTTCCTCCATTACCTGTAGTATCCATGCTTGTGGTATCAGTTACCGTTGTATCCATAGAAGTTGTATCCATGGCGGTGGTATCAATTAATCGAAGTCCTTGATCATTTCCATTTACATATTCATAACTTCCTCCATTATCTTTCCATATAGCCGAAAATAAATGAAGATGAGTCGTATCCCAAGTCGAATTAAGTGCAATAGCAAACGATGTAGTAATAATTGAGTCTTGTCCAACACTTCCTGTTGCTACAACATCTCCAAAAGCATCTGAAGCCACTCCTGTACGTAGAATATGCTTATGATAGATATCTCCAGAAGGAATTGCAGGATCATAGTTCGATTGATAAGCATAAACACTATCCTCAATCAAATAGACGTTTAAACGATATGTTCCGTTTGCAGCGCTAAAGAATTTAGTTTCACAATTAACGATTACACTATCATTTCTAAAAGTATATTCGAAACCAGCATTAATCAGGGCGTTGGTGTCCATATGGAAATTGTTCATGGAATCTGCAATCGCATTAATGTTATTTACACTATACGCACCAAAAACTCGTCCATTGGCTCCAAACATTGGTTGACCCGCAAGAGAGTTGTTAAACCCATCATACAAATCTTTTGCCGTTGCAGAATACAATGCGCTTGAACTACTATGATGCAGACTCAAATAAATGTCGTTATTATTGGTTCTATTAATTATGGTATCCGTATTTGGAAGTCCATAACGGCCACAATTTCCACACCATGTAGCTTCTTTTACCGCGTATAAGGCTTTCGTGGTTTTTGGAGTGTTTATCTGAGCAAATGAAAAAGTGCTCAGAATAAGGCCTAATCCTAAAAGTAAATGTTTGATTTTCATTGGATCAATGTAAGATTGTTTAACCCTTAGACAATAATTCAATCTAAAAAGTTCAAATTGTTTTAGGTTGCCAAACCTAAGCTTCTTTCTCCTTGAGAAGAACCCAAGTTCCAGATGCGATTAAGGCGCCTAAGGTTGGAGCGATAATATATATCCAAAGATAAGTTAGGTTACCAGAAACTAAAGCTGGAGCAATAGAACGTGCAGGATTCATAGATGCACCCGTAATTGGACCTGCAAACATGGCTTCTAATAATACAACACCACCCGCCGCAAAAGCCGTTAATTGTGAAATTTCACGGTTTTGACTTACCATGAGTACCGTAAGCATTAGAAAGTAGGTAAGTAATAACTCAAGAACAAAAGTTTGAACCCAAGTATCAGACGGGAGGGTAGCACCTAGTCCTTCATGATTAAATAGGAAGTTCAAGAGTATTGAGGCTAATATTGCTCCAGTTATTTGAGAAATAAGATATCCAGGGACTTTCTTTACATCAAATAATCCTATAACTGTAAAAGCAATGGTGACAGCCGGATTGATATGTGCCCCAGAAGATTTTCCAAAGGTAAGAATCATCGCCATTACAATTAAGCCAAAGGTCATTGCGATTCCAACATGGGTAACTTGTCCATTAGACAAATCATTAATTACGATTGAACCAGTACCACAAAATACGAGTGCAAAGGTTCCAATGAACTCAGAAATATAGGCTTTAATGTCCAGGTTTTTAATCACAGAATATTCCGTTTAATTGATCCTGCAAAACTATAATAGATAACTGATTAATAGGGGAATTAGCTGTCAATTTTTGAGAAAATTCAATCAAAAATGTGGCTTGAGGAATAATATGAGCCTTAGACGGATTTTTTTATGATAAAATTGCTTAAACAATTTGGATATTGTAAAAGTACTAGTATCTTAGTGTAGTCAAAACGCTAACCTGAAGCCAATGTCGTCGTTATCTTATCTGGTTCAGTTAGCATTTAAATTGACTTTTTCTATTACGTTTAAAACTATTAAAAGTTGTCTGCGAGAACGTCGGAGACAACTTTTTTTATTTAACAGCCTTTATTACAAATCTTTTATCAATACATTTGCGCTATTCTTAATTCAGAAGGTTTAAATTCAACTAATTATGAAGTTAGCATTAGTAGGAGCTACAGGTTTAGTAGGAAC
>JAHDFW010000095.1 GCA_020627945.1 Cytophagales bacterium | reverse complement strand
TTTCAATGGGTGTAAATGGACATTATCGTTTAGCGATGCGCGGTTCAAGAAAAGATGGGAATATTTTGATGATGATAAATGGACATCACACCAATGACTTCTATAATGGTCGAGCAATGTACGACTTACCCGTGAGTTTTATCGATCGTATAGAATTTGTTAGAGGTCCAGGTTCTGCCCTATTTGGTACAAATGCTGTGGCTGGTGTTATTAACGTAATAACCGTTTCTGGGGAAAAGAATGCTTCGTTCTTTGTTGGGAACAATCAAACTTATAGTGGCGGCGTAAATTATCGAATTGGAGATAAAAACTCACACGCAGATATTTCTTTGGGATTTTCACAATCTGCTGGAGCTAATCTGGACCCTCGTTCAGATACGATTCTTAGTGATGAAGTAGTTTGGAAAGATGGTCATTTACCTATAGGTCAGCTTTCAACCTCCAGAAATATTCAAGATGTGTATTTAAATACCCAATTCCAGCATAAAAAGTTACATTTTAATACCTATGGAATTAGAAGAACACAAGGTTCGTGGGTTGGTCCGCTACTTGAATTGACCAATAATTCCGAATATAAAACCACGCAGGTATTATCCGATTTGTACTATGATTTTGAGATAAATAAAACTTTGAAAATAACTCCTAAAATCTACGCTGATTATATAGATAGAGATTATTTCGGACAAGAAAGACCAGCTCAAGCTACTTATGGTTTAACGGTTTTTAATAAAGGAGCATTTTTTGAAGAGCATTATCAATCCCTTAATCTTGGCGGAGAAGTCCAACTCGAACAAAAGGTGAATGACATCATGCAGCTTTTAGGAGGTGTAGTTTACGAGAATATGAATGTGTTTGACTACTCGTTAATAAAAAATTATAGCTTCCTTAAAAATGAATATTATGGAGATAGTGATGAGTTTCAAACAAGACATGGTTATGATGGTTTTGCTAACCATGATAACACCCCTTTTAATCCGTTAGGTAAACGAAGAAATTTATTTGCAACCTATTTACAAGGAGAATTTAAGGATAAGTATTTCGATATTACTTTTGGTGCACGTTATGACGCTTATAGCGATTTTGGATCATCTTTAAATCCTCGTCTTGGAGTTGTGTTCAAAATGGACGAAATTATTGGTGACTACAAGGTGACTAATGGACTATATTTTAAGGTGTTGTATGGGCAAGCGTTTAGGGCCCCTACTTTCAAGGAACTCTATGATGTATCTGCAATATCTAATCAAGGTATCCTTGGCAATGAAAACCTTGATCCTGAATTAGTACGTTCAACTGAATTCGCGCTCATATATCGTAAGAAGGAATACAACTTTCAGTTAAACACGTTTACTAACAATGGTGATAACATAATTGGAGGCTTTGATCCGGATGGTTCAGGTGGTATTGGTACTTATGGAAATATTGGATCTTCCGTTAATTCTGGAGTTGAATTTGAAGCTAATGCAAGGATTAAAAAGAAGTTTAATATCTCTTTTAACTATTCATTCTTCAGTACAATATTTGCTTGGAATTACAGAGTTGCAACAAACGCACAATTAAATTTTATGGATCTAGACACAGAACGTAAATATTTAACTAATTCTCCTCAAGTTCGATCTAATCTAATTTTAGATTATACGCACAAGAAGTTAAATATTATTGGAGCACTGAGTTATGGAGCCGAGAGTTATAATAATAAGCGGTCTGCAATAGAAGCTCTATCCGTAGCTCAAATTCCACCGTATTTGAGATTTCAATATGGACTTCGATATAACTTAAAAAAGAACCTATCCATTCAATTTTCAGGTATGAATATTGGTCTAAAAGCTCCAGTGTTTAATGGTTTACATCATACTTCCACTAGTGGAGCAATTAAATATTCGGATCCAGATGAATCAACATATATTGATGCTTTGGGCTTTGGAGGGATGGCACAGCCAGGTGCTATGCACAGACTGTCTGTGAAGTATAACTTTTAGAAATTCAGGTATTTTTAGAAAAAGATGAATTTTTCTGAGATAATTGGTAACTTTGGCTTAGTTATTGTAATTCATGCAACAACAGGAAGCTTTCTTCCAGAAGACATATTATAATTATTAAAACTTTAATTCAATGAAAAAATTAGCTACTCTTTGCGCAATACTTTTCGCTACAGGAACTTTAACCTTTGCTCAAAACATGAAGTTTGAAGCTGTCGATGAACAAGGTGGGAATGCATTGGAATGGAACTATGGAACCATAGATAACGCATCTAATGGTGTTCGCGAGTTTAAATTTACTAACACAGGTAAAGCTCCGTTATTGATCACAAACGCAAAAGGATCTTGTGGATGTACAGTTCCAACTTACCCAAAAGATAATATTGCACCAGGTGAGTCTAGCATAATCAAAGTTAAGTACGATACCAAAAGAGTTGGTAACTTTACTAAGTATGTTACTTTAACGACAAACGATGTTGATAATCCTGTTATCAGATTGAAGATTTTTGGAAATGTGAAAGCACCAGTTACTCCTGCAAACACAATTCCAACTGCGAAACCAGCTGTACCAGCTAATACTCCTAAGCAATAGAAGTAATTGAAAACGAAATAGCCATTTATGGCACAAAAAAAAGACCCTTCCGGGTCTTTTTTTTATTGAATTGAGTGGCTTTAAGCCACTTTTTCTTTTTCCAGTATCTCGTAAACATATCGTTGAGAATCCTCTAATCTCGTAAAAACTTTTGCCTGAACCTCCTTAGGTGTTATTTGCTTAATCAATAGATTAGCTGCGAACTTAGTAAAAACGTCACTTACAGCAGCAGACCAACAACAATACCCTCTAGGGATTAAAAATGGATAATAAACTTCTTTAAACCAACCATTTAGATTAGTAAAGGTCCCGCGCATTTCTATACTGTTATGAACAGTACCGCGAACTGGATTTTTGTCAATAAACGGCATGCTGGTTTCAAATAGTTCCTTGGCTAATTCTTCAACAAATAGCCCCTTATATGTGTTATGCAGTACTTGACCTTTACGGTCATACTCCATTTTTCCAAACCTATTTTCAAATACTAGTTCTAAATCCATAACCTATTGAAATATTAAAGTGTATTTCAATATACGAAATTATCTTAAAAATAGTGGTTGAGGCATACTAATACTTCTTTGGGATTAATATTTCGTCCTACGTAATAATTAATAAGTCCATAATTTAAATTATGATATATGTCATAATTTAATACTTAAATATGGCTTAATGTAACTATTTAAATATTGAGTCCGTTAAATAATTATAAACTGTCTAATTATGGATTCATCTTATTATATGGGCACGGCCCTTACAAAATCAGCTAAAGCAATAGTAACCATCCTTCTCTTTCCTATATATATAGGTTTAATAGTATGGTGCACTGAATCACATGATTTGTTAACAAGATTATTGTATGTTCTTATTATAGCAACATTATTGTATTTGACATTTGGGACTACACAACACCTACAAATAGATTGGAATCAACGCAAATTTAGAAGTGCTATTCGAGTAGCAGGAATTAATATTGGAAGTTGGTATTTTTTTGACGAGTACAAGTTCGCCGTATTGAAATTTGAATCAAAATCAGTTCAATATTCTGGAACTGTTAGAACGAGTGGTGTTTCATTCAAATTAAATCAAAAAGCATGGGTAATTGAAGTATGGAATCCCATAAGCAAAGATATCTATCATATTTTTCATGGAACAAAATCTAAAGCTACTGAGATTATAACAGAGATTTCAAGGCAAATTCCTGATGTCAAAACATTTAAATACCATATCAAAAACGGTAACGAATATGATTTTAAACCTTAATAATAACTAATAGAAACCTTATGAAAAAAAAGTACAAAGCAGGTAGCGCAATTAAAGGTAATGGAAAAGTAGCATGCATAGCATTAATGCTTCCATTGTACTTCATACTTTTAATTATTGTCGCCTACATAAATTGGGAACTACTTCGGTATCCCCTATTAGTGCTATTTGTACTCAACTTGTTGTTTGTTTTTATTAGTAGGAATCATCTTATAGTCAACTATGAGAATCTTACTTTTAAGTCTAGCATTACCTTTTTTTGGATTCGTTTTGGAAGATGGTATTCATTCGAAAAATTTAGATTCATTGTTCTTAAGTCATACAATAACACAGCCAGGTTTACCAGCTGGACCCTTCCCAACAATAGTATTTATACTGGTCAACAGGAATTTTCAATGTCGTCGTCAGGTTGGATCATAGAAGTTTGGAATCCAGATACAAAAGATACTTATCAGATTTATAATGGAGGCAAAAATAAATCCACTGAAGTAATACAAGAGCTCTGTGTAAAATTCCCTCATCTTAAGTCATTTAAAAATCATATCAAGAATGGTAACGAATTCGATTTTACCAAGTTGAAAAGAAAATCTATATAATCTAAATGAGTAATATTAAAACATATAGTAGTGGCTCTGCTTTTACAAATGGAGGAAAAACATTTCTAATGGCTTTCATGCTGCCGTTTGAAATATTTGGATATGTAATATTAGAATACAGTTTACCTTCTTGGACTCTGTATGTTTATTGTGCTCTCCTAGCTTTTATTAATCTGTTTATTTTGGCAAGTGAAAATAAATTAAAAGTGAACATAGATACCAAAGAATATTCTTCAATTATTTCATTTGCAGGAATAAACTTGGGAAGGAAAAGATCTTTCCAAGAGTATAATTTTTTAGTTTTTAAAAGAGTTAGACTTGCAAATAATTTGAAAAGAAGCAACGCTTTTAAGGCTGGTAATGCTGCATCTCAACATTCTTTAAGTTTTTGGGCTATAGATGTTTGGAACCCGGTAACCAAAGATTCATATCAGATTTACCATGGAACAAAACAAAATGCTATATCGTTAGCAATGGAGTTAAAGCAATTTTTTCCAGAATTAAAAATCTTTAAAGGTCACATTAAAAGGGGTAACGAATTCGATTTTACCAAGTTGAAAAGAAAAGCTAAAACCAATTAAATTTATGTCAAATGCAACGAATCCCGTACTTTTATAATCTAACGATTAACGGAGTTTTGATTGTATGGATTTAAGAGTAAAAAAAATCATCTTGTTGCTATCTCTATTTGTTTCAATTAAGGGAATGGCGCAAATACCAGTTGATTATGAGCACAGTGCTGGTGCTTGGTATATGCTGTTTACACAAAGTCGTGTTTCTGACCGCCTGAGTATTCATGCCGAAGCTCAACACCGCTTGTTTTTACCCTTTGATCAAAGAAATCAACTTTTATTACGTACTGCATTAAATTACCATGCTCAACCAGACTTAATGTTATCTGGAGGTTATGGATTTATACAAGGTTGGAGGTATGAAACAGATGAACTAAGCGTCTATCCCGCTAATGAGTATCGTTTCTATACTTACGAAAATAGAATTTATCAGCAAGCCGTATTGAAGAATAAGATTGGGAAAAACAAAGGAATCGTGGTTTCTCATAGGTATAGATTGGAACAGCGTTGGGTAACGGCTAATAATGCAACTAATTTTTCTGGAAGAGCTAGATATTTTCTACAAGTAGATGTTCCTATTTTAACAATTACAAAAAGCCCTTCTACTTCTGGTTTAACGACAGGAAATACTAGTCAATTATACTATTCGTTTTATGACGAAGTTTTCTTGAACATCAACGCCTCTCCTTTTAGTCAGAATCGTTTCTTTCATGCACTGGCATATAAATTTAACCCAGAGGTTACGGTAAAAGCGGGCTATTTATATAATTTCATCGGTTCTAATCCAGGTTTCAATTATCATCGATTTCAATTTGGCGTTTGGCTAAAGCCCGATTTTAGAAAGAAAGGGTAATAAAAAAAGCACCTAGACTGAATGTCCAGGTGCTTCGGTTAACAATTAATTAGATGACCTTAAGGATTGATGATTAAATCTGATGCACAAGTTACCTCAGTAGAACCATCACAGTTTACCAAAACAGTTCCTACAATTCTTACTCTAAGAATACAAGGTTGATTGGCAGGACAATTTGGTTGTTCGTAAAATGTAACATAGAAAGAACCTCCTCCTCCAATACATGGACCATTGTACGATTGGTTGTAAAGCAAATTCCCACCTGCTTCAGCTCCACAAGATTGATGAATAGCTTGTCTAGCAATGTTTAATGCTCTTTGCTCCGTCATTCTCTGACCGTTCTGTCCAAAAGACACCGCTGTAAACATCATCATTAGAGCGGCTAAACCTAATAGTTTTTTCATAATAGTATAATTTAGTTAAATAATTGGTGATTACTACCTTACAAATTGTTTAATATTATTGATAAAACAAAATTAAAAATAGAAAAAGTTATATGTTTAAACAGTTGTTGTTGCCACAGGAAATGCATTTTTGATTTGTTTTTTGACTTCTATGCTATTTATTTGTAGCATTGTCAAAACCGATAAGAATAATTATAAAATATGGCTATAATAAAACCGTTCAAAGGACTTAGACCAACTAAGGAAAAAGTGCAGGAAGTTGCTTCCAGACCGTATGATGTAATCAATACAACCGAAGCAAGAGTTGAAGTTGAAGGAAAGCCCCACTCCTTCTTACACGTGGTAAGATCTGAAGTAGACTTATCGGAAGACGTAGATATTCACTCACCACAAGTTTATGAAAAGGCTCGTGATAATGTGAAAAAATTTGTTGACGATGGTGTATTGTTTCAAGATGAAAAGAATCACTACTACTTATATCGTCAGATTATGAATGGTCATAGTCAGGTAGGATTGATTTGTTGTGCAAGTATTGAAGATTATGAAAACGACATAATTAAAAAGCATGAGTTTACCAGACCTGTTAAAGAGAATGATAGAATCAATCATGTGAAAATTAGTGGAATTCATGCAGGGCCTGTTTTTTCTACATATCCAGAGGTTGCTTCAATGGATGCTCTAGTAGCACGTCTTACACAAGGAGCACCTGAATACGATTTCACGATGGAAGATGATGTTCAGCATACAGTTTGGTTGGTAGACAATGATGCGGATATCAATGAGATTACTAGAATTTTCAATGAAGAGGTTCCTTACACATACATTGCGGATGGTCACCATAGAGCGGCTTCAGCATTTAAGGTAGGTAAAGAACGCAGAGATAATAATCCAAACCATACTGGAGATGAAGAATACAATTTTTTCCTAACAGTATACTTCCCTGCGAATCAACTAGATATTATTGATTACAACAGAGTAGTTTGCGATTTAAATGGATTATCCGAAGATGAATTCTTGAACATGTTATCTAAAAAATTCGAGGTTTCTGAGGCAAATGGTCAGTTTAAACCAGCTCAGGCTCTTGATTTTGGTTTGTACATGAACAAAAAATGGTACAAACTTACCGCTCATGAAGGTACATTTGATCCCAATGATCCAGTAAACAGCATAGATGCTGCAATTCTTCAGAATAACGTTCTTACAGAGATTTTAGATATCGACGATCCTCGTACCAATGATCGAGTTCAATTTGTTGGTGGTATTCGTGGAATGGGTGAATTGGAAAAAAGAGTTAATAGTGGTGAAATGGCTGCTGCATTCTCAGTTTATCCAGTAAGTATTCAACAACTGATCGACGTGGCAAATTCTGGTAATGTAATGCCTCCTAAGTGTACTTGGTTTGAGCCTAAACTAAGAAGTGGGATTGTTTCTCATTATTTGGATTAAAGCCATTTGCTTCTAAAACTTGATTGCCATCTATTCCTGAATTAGATTGTAATTTTTAAGGGGTTCAATTCTTATTTAAATCGTTAATATAAGAATTGAACCCCTTTTTTCTTTGGAAATTTTAGTAATCGAGTTGCTGCTATTTTGAATGATTAGATAGTCTCTCAGCACACGTTTTGCTTACATACACCCAGTTTTGTATTCCAGCCACTATTCCTTTGTCGTAACTTAAGGCTTCTTCAAAATGGATTTGTGCATTTTCATAATCCATACTCAAGAAATAAGCAAGACCTAAATTGTAATTAGCTGCAGCGGTAACAGAAGCATTTACCCGTGATTTTTTGTCCAAAGGCGCAGAGTCTTTCAGAAAATCCTTCAAGAATGTTATTGATTCACTAAGGAGTGCATTAGATTCATCATTTCCAGCATTGTTGACGTTTAGTATATCATACGCTCTTTTCAACTTATCGTAAGTTTTGTTAAACTCAGGATATTCATACTGCTTTTTAACCACATTAACACCACGAATATGTATGGTCATGCTTTTGTCAGTAAAAAAATCGTTGAATGCATCTGCAAATTTATTAGAAACCTTCTTGACGTTAGTTTCTTTAAATTTTAGTTTGTCTTTAACATAAGTACTGTGGGCATCAATTTGTGACTCAGAAGCTCCACCTTTTGTCTTTTGAACTCCTTTTTGAATATCCCTGAAGATTTCATTACCATCTGCATCAAGCACTTTCAGAATATAATGATAGTCCATGGTACCTTCGTAATAGTACATGTTACGACTTTTTTCAACACCATTTTCTGTGTATTTTTTGGCATATGATTTCTTTGCAGGAGAATTGAATTTAAAAGGTGACTCAACAATTTTAACGATGAAGTCAGTGTTATTATCAACACCTGCAGCCTTAAATTTTTCAACCCCAAATTCTTGCTCGATCAATTTGCGTCGATAAACTTCATCATCTGATATTTCAACAGAAAGAAAGAAATATTCAGCGTTGTCAAGCTCCGTTGTTGCTCGTGGTTGAATATAATTAAAATAACCCCATTTAGCTTTTTTGAGTTTCTGACCAAATAATATCGGAGCAGTCAATAATAATGATATTAAGACTGCTCCGATTTTGAATGAATTAAATGTATTCATGCTCTTTTAATCTAAAGCTCAACTTTATTTAGCTGTGCATTTATTGTAGTCATTTACTATTTCAATCAACATAGGTCCAAATGTTTCAGCATTAGTTTTATTTGCAATAAACTTTCCAGCTTTAGTTGAAGCATCTGGATTGAATGGTTTTGCACCATATCCCCCACTTAAATATTTATCTTTAACCTCTGCACAATCAGACAGTAACTCAGTTAAACTAAGCTTTTCTAATAGAGCATATTTATCTTCTCCCTTTTGGATAACGATCAATGGTTCATTACGCATTCTTTCCAATTCCTTTTCATGAGCAGCAATTTCAGCTTCTCCAACATAAACTCCTGCAGGATCTGGAGCCTCATACAATTTATAAACTTTGATGTTTCCATCTGCAAGTCTTTCCACAAAGCGTTGACCAGGTATACCTACCCCTGTAATTAATTTAGAACTCGAAATCTTAATAGATTCGAAATAACGATCCTCTACCTTATAGCCCAAAAGATCTTTGGGTTTAAATTTCTCCTTCTCTTTTCTTGTTACTTTGCCATCAGCAAGCGCATCTTCGGAAAAGAACCGAACACTTTGTTGTTTAGCCCATGGTGTAGATTCATCACCTTTTAGGTCAACATAACCAGTTCTTGTGCCTTTTTTCAATATTATTTCGCCTTTATATTCTCCGGGCTTAAGTTCGTAATCAAGTGCAAAACTTGTAAGCAAGAAAATTCCTGCGACTACTGATGATAATACAATTAGTGATTTTTTAGTGTTCATAAGTAAAGGTAATTCTAGTTCAATGATATTAATTTAGTTATAAATGTATGTAATAATATTTACACCAATGTTAAAACCTGTTAAAGAATATCTTAAAAACTTTCAATCAATATAATTGAAAAGTAATACAAGAAAATAACTTGAATACTGATTAATTCGTTTTTTGCTTGTTTCGCTTTTTACGAAAACTATATCCATACATGTAATTAAGACTAGAATTTAACGCAACCTTTTTATCCCATTTAAGCATGGAATTGTCCTGACCTTTCCAAGTTTTGTACTTATGGAATCTGAATCTATAGTTTTCGTTATTGTATTCTTTTGGCATTGGAACTTCCACTTCTATATTCGCGGTTTCGTTGGTTTGATTTTCTAAATAAACCATGTAATAATTAGATTTCCAGCCAAAAAACCTTGACCTCCAATTTTCTTTTTTAGATAAGTTTAATAAACCGATTACTTCAGAATTTTTCTCTAAAATGATAGATTTTGTTAATGGGTGATATGTGGAGCCAGATTTTGTTTCTCTTCCTGCTACGTAGTTGTTTTCGATAAAGATCCTGTGTTTGAATTTGTTTTGAGTTTTTGGAAAGTTTTGTAAGTAATCCATATTCGCAATTTTTGTAGAACGATAATCGAATGTGGGGTTAATACTGTATACATATTCGATGTTCCTATAAGTTGGTCCATAACTAAGCCGTTTTTGTTGATTTTTGCCAATGCTAAAAGCTTCGAACCATCTTAATTTTCCATTATTGCCATCATCTAAAGCGATATGTACGTCATTCCAATCTTCAGAAGTGCGATTAGTTATAGTAACGTTAGGTGTTATAGAACATCCTGATTCGGAATCTTTAAATTCAAAGTCGTAATCCATTTCCCATTCTACACCCTTAAGATCATATTCAACCCGTATATCATGATAATACTCTGGTGTTTTCTGAAGTTCACCCGTAATCAAAATTTTCATGTATGCAGGTACATTCTTATTTTGAATCGCCTCTATTTTCCTACTTAGCGCATCTACTTCATCTAGTTTGTTTTTGAACCTGAATTCTAGCTTAGTTTCATTTCGCTTGAGAGCAGCCATTTTTTGCTGAAAGTATTCAATGTATTCTTTGATATCTTTTGCATTAATGGTAGTGTCTTTAGCTCGTACAAAAGCCCTATTTAATCTTAATGTTGCAATGGTCTCTGAAATCACCTCCAAAGAGTCTTCCATAGCAGCCAACTCCTTTTTTAATCTAGAACCTTCAGCTAAGTATTTATTCAATACACTTTCAATTTTACTGGTGTCCATTGGGTAATCTATGTATTCAATAGAACTAATCTCACCTTTCATGCTGATTTTTAAAGAGTTCTCTACAATATTCTTTGGGATGCTATCCAGTAAAACCTTAATTCTCCCGTGAGAAACCAACAAGGGCGCACTCTCATGAACTCGAGCAGTATTCGATTTAAGCGTTACTAAATATGGTGTGGTTTTGATGTAGCTTGTGCTTAATACAAATGGTAAGAGTGACTCATTATGATTTCTGTCCAACGCGGTTACATAGTATTTATATCTTTTGTTTTTGTCACGGTTTTGATCTAGAAACTTTAGTTGATTTCCAGGTATTTTGGCCAATAAAGCATTAGGATCGTTGGTGTTTGCATGAGCTGTGTCGGTAAATCTGTAAACCATATAACCAATGGCTAAATCGTCATCGGGTGCTGGAGGTGCACTTTTCCAAGTGATTAAGTTACCTTTTCGTTTCTCTTTAATTTTTAAAGCTCTTGGACGTTCTGGTAGTATTGAATCTTTCCAAGGCATTATAGGTCTTAACGCTGGTTTCGCATAATATTTACGTATTGAATCAGTTATTCCATTCGGGTTTTTCTCAAGAACTTTCATGCTAAAGAATACGCTTCCTTTAGTGTTTCGATTCTGACGGACCGTTTTTATTTGGTTAGGAATTTCATTCTTATTGCTCCAGCGTGTATCATCATCTTTATTTACTTTGTATGCAGCATGTCCCACAAATACTGGTCTTCCGAAGTTATTGTTCCCCCACCAGTCTACTAACTTATCGAATCGTGCTTTCTTAAAGTTGTGACTCCAATATATTTGTGGCGTAACATAGTCGATCCAACCTTCTTGAAGCCATTTTCTTGCATCCGCATAAATCTCATCATATCCGGATAATCCTCTAGTGTCGGAACCGTTTGGATCCCAATCATTGTTTCTCCATATCCCGAACGGGCTAATTCCAAACTTTATTCTAGTGTTAATCACACTTAACGTGTCATGAAGGGATTCAATAAGTTGATTTACGTTCTCTCTGCGCCAATCATTTAACTTCAACTTCTTAGGGTTATAAGCTGCAAAAGATTCCTGATCATTAAGTCTTAGTGAATCTACAGGATAAGGATAAAAATAATCGTCGAAATGAATGCCATCAACTTCATAATTGGTAGCAATTTCAACGACCACGTCTTTCAAATAATTGCGCACTTTCGGTTTACCTGGATCCAAAATGATCAAATTACCATACTTCAATAACCAATCTGGATGTTTTTTAGCTACGCTAGTCTCATGTAAATAACGAGTGGTTCCAGCATTGGTAATTCTATATGGATTTAGCCAGGCATGAAACTCTATATCTCGTTTATGACACTCTAGGAGCATGAACTCCAAAGGGTCATAATAAGGTTCAGGAGCAACTCCATGCTTGCCCGTTAGATAGTATGACCAAGGTTCAGTATTACTTTTATAAAAAGCGTCAGCAGAAGGTCTAATTTGCACAAAAACAGCATTAAAACCTAACTCCTGAAGCAAGTCAAGTTTAGCAATGAATTCACTTTTTTGTTGATCACTGGATAAATTACGATCCGAAGGCCAATCAATATTGGTGACAGTGGAAATCCAAACTCCCCTTAATTCTCGTTTAGGACTTAAGTGTTGGGAACCTGCACTGAAAGTTAGAATCCACAGAATAATGAAAATTCCTATTATTCGGTGATTTTTGTACGTTGAAATCAAGTCTTTGCTGCTCTACAATTATGGAAAAACTAACATAGCTTTAGCCATTGCTAATTCCAATGCTTCTTGATTCAAATCCGCTTCAATATGGTGTTTAATTTGATAGCCTATAAGATTCTCTGTTGCGATATTGCCAACCAGTTTATCTTCCGCCAATGGACAACCTCCATAACCTTTAATAGCACCGTCGAATCTTCTGCAACCAGCTGCATAAGCTGCATCAATTTTCTCTTCCCATGTTGCAGGATTTGAATGGAGATGTGCACCAAATTCAACATTTGGGAATGACTTGATCAATGTATTAAACAACGGCTCTATATTTTCTGGTTTAGAAACACCAATTGTGTCTGAAGGAGCGATAATTTGTACTCCTAGATCATCTAATTTTTGAACCAGCTCTCCTACTATTTCGGGGCTCCATTCTTCGCCATATGGATTACCAAATCCCATAGAAATGTATGTAACCATTGATTTCCCATGTTTTGCACATAAATCTTGAATTCGCTTAACATTTTCTAAAGCATCGGAAATAGACTTATTCGTGTTGCGCTGTTGAAATTGTTCAGAAGCTGATAATGGAAAGCCTAAATAATTGATTTCCTTAAATTTACACGCATCCTCTGCTCCTCTCACATTAGCCACTATAGCTAGTAGTTTAGTATTGACACCATCTAAGTCTAGATTAGTAAATACTTCTGCAGTGTCACGCATTTGAGGAATCGCCTTAGGAGAAACAAAACTTCCAAAGTCCAATGTATCGAAACCAATTCGAAGTAATGTATTTAAGTAGTCAATTTTGGACTCTGTTGGAATAAACTCGTGGATGCCTTGCATAGCATCCCTAGGGCAATCAATAATTTTCATCAACGTGTATTTTTTCGATTCTATATTCTAGAGTCGAAGTTAAAAAAAAAAGTACGGTTACCTAGTTTTTTGGATAATCGTTTAACGTTGTTGGGCTAATAAGTACAATACAGCCATTCTTACAGCTACCCCGTTTTCGACTTGATCAAGAATAATAGAATGCTCTGAATCTGCAACATCCGAACTTAATTCTAGTCCTCGATTAATCGGACCTGGATGCATAACAACTATTTCTTTATCCAGAGAATCTAAAAGCTCTTTATTGACTCCATAATACAAGGAGTACTCCCTTTCTGAAGGGAAATATTGAATGTTCTGACGTTCAAGTTGGATCCTAAGAACGTTTGCTACATCACACCATTGCAGCGCTTTACGTAAGTTATGTTCAACTTTTACTCCAAGTTTGTCAATATACTTAGGAATTAAAGTTGAAGGCCCACACACCATTACTTCTGCGCCTTGTTTTTGTAACGCAAAGATGTTACTCATCGCAACTCGAGAATGAAGAATGTCTCCTATTAACACTACTTTTTTTCCTCCAACAGCACCCAACTTTTCTCTAATACTAAAAGAGTCAAGTAATGCCTGTGTTGGATGTTCATGAGTACCATCACCTGCATTTACAATATTTGCATCTATTTTTCTTGATAGAAAATGAGGTACTCCTACTCCAGAATGACGAATAACAACCATATCTACTTTCATGGCCAAAATGTTATTCACCGTATCTAGTAATGTTTCGCCTTTTTTAACCGAACTACTTCCAGCTGAAAAGTTAACCACATCGGCCGATAATCGTTTTTCTGCTAATTCAAATGAAAGTCGGGTTCTTGTTGAGTTTTCGAAAAATATATTCGCAATGGTTATGTCACGTAGTGAAGGAACTTTTTTGATTGGTCGATTAATAACCTCTTTGAAATTATCAGCGGTTTGAAAAATTAGTTCAATATCCTCAGCAGTGATGTTTTTAATACCCAGAAGATGTTTTGTGCTAAATGAACTCATGTTTCTTACAGATAATCCTAATTTGTTTTAATCCTCTCTTAATAACCAAATCTTGTCCTCAACTTTATCATTAACTCCCTTCCATTCTACCGTTACCTTTTGAGAATATAATGAATTAATCGATTTACCTACGTATGCAGCCTCTATGGGTAATTCTCGAACGTATTTACGCTCAATCAAAACCATTAGCTCCACTTTCTTTGGACGTCCAAAACTTTGCATTGCATCCATTGCTGCGCGGATTGTACGCCCAGTAAATAGAACATCATCAATTAGAATGACATTCTTATTCTCAACTAAAAACGGTACATTATTCTCTTGCGGCTGTAGCGGAGAATCTCTTCTTCTGAAATCATCACGAAAGAAAGTGGTATCTAAATACCCTAACGGAACTTCTACACCTAAAATTTGTTCTAAACCTTGCTGAATGCGATCCGCGAAAAAGACCCCTCGAGGTTGAAGCCCTAAAATTACAGAATTAGAAAAGTCGTTGTGATTTTCAATCAATTGATGACACATTCGCTTGATAATCAGCTCAATTTGCGGACT
>JAHDFW010000094.1 GCA_020627945.1 Cytophagales bacterium | reverse complement strand
CTTAATAACTATCTAAAAATAACAACAATGAAAAAAGCACTTAAAATAATATTCACAATACTGATCTCTACAATGGGAATTCAAGCTCAAAAAGATAGTCTTTACTGGTCGATTGAAGATGGATTGAACAACCCCGATTCAGTTTATCAACTTTCCATGTTGAACGTGATACAAGAATCAGTACCACAAGAAATTACGTTATTCAAAAACTTAAAATCATTGAGCCTGAACATGAGTGACAATGCCATTTTACCCCATTTTATTGGAGAGCTTTCAAACTTAGAAAAATTGGAGATTAAAGGTTCTTCCTCTATTCCTGAGACAATAGGAAAACTTAGTCAACTTAAATCCTTAATAATCACTCAAAGTAATTTAACTAAACTTCCTGTTTCAATTGGAAATCTAACTTCTCTAGAAGTATTAACTGCTCATGGAAGAATTACTAACATACCTACCTCGATTGGAAATATGACTTCCTTGACCCATTTAAATTTAGCTAGCAACCAAATTTGGCGTTTTCATCCAGGCATCTGTAACCTGAAGAATCTTGAGTCTTTATCTCTTGCTAGTAATAGAATAAAGTCAATCCCTTCCAGCATAAATCAACTTAAGGAACTGAAGTACTGCTTTTTAAACAATAATGAGTTATCTACATTTCCAACTGGTGTGACTCAAATGACCTATTTAAAATTGCTTGACATAAGTGATAATAAAATCAACGCAATTCCACAAGATTCAAAAGTTAACCTTATTGTAAACTTAAAGATCGAGACGTACGCAAAAGGTCGAAGAATACAACCACTAAAGAAATACCAAAAAGGGTCTGAAATAAGAATTACTAGATTGCCAAAACAAGGGCTTAAAACTATGGGCGTATTCACCGCAATAGGACAAAGGCTAATAAATGAATTTTCAGGTGACCTTAATCAAAGAACATTTACAAAGGTGAAAACTTTGGCTGGAGAAGAAGACACATTTTTAAAAATTGAGCAAATCAATAGTAAGATTCGTTTTCAATTCAACGATTTAGGATTTACCGATAACCATTTAAAATACAGTAGTATGATTGGGATTATATTCGAAGTGCAAGCCAAAAATGGTGAAACTTATCAAATCCATAAATTCGTTGAATTTATTTAAGACCAAAGGTTTGTACTCAAAACTCTTGCTCTCTCCTCACTACTCTTGCCCAAAACTCTTGCTCACTACTCTTGCTCTCTCCTCACTCCTCACTACTCTTGCTCACCACTCTTGCTCCCTACTCACTACTCTTGCTCTCTCCTCTTGCTCTTGCTCAAAAATCCCCCTTTGTTGGTAGCAACTGCCACTTTCAAACCACGTATAATTGACTATTAACATAGCCATTTCAAATATGAAAACAAGCATAAAAATAACTCTAGTGATAACACTCCTTTTGATTGGTCAATCATTCAGCTATGCTCAAAAATGTCGTCAATATCAACGGATTCCAAAAAGCAAAGCTGCGGCCAAACACTATTACAATTTAACGATTGAGAGGCACCAAATTGGAGGATTGCTTAAGGCTTTGCCATATATGCCCAACTTAACTAATCTTGAAATTGTGGGCTGTCCTTTAGACCAGATTCCAAAACAAATCTATAAGTTACCACTTACACATTTATCGCTAATTGAAGGAAAAACTTCCTGCGATTTCCCTTTGGAAATCACTCAAATGAAAACACTTGAACACTTATGGTTAAGTTCGAATAACATCTCCAATTTACCAGAAGAGCTTTTTGGACTTACAAACCTGAAAAGTATGGTAGTAAGCGACAATCGTTTAACTAAACTAAGTCCTTCCATTAAAAAGTTGAAAAACTTAAAGTTCCTGGACATAGGCCACAATGGTATTAAAAAATTACCTAAAGAAATAGGATTACTATCACAGTTGGAGCACTTAAACATCTCCTCCAATTGGCTAGAATATGTTCCTTCATCCATTGGAGAATTGACAAACTTAACAGAATTGCAACTGGTAGATAATAATTTGTATCATCATATCACGGGTATAAACATAAAGGATCGCGAAGGATCATATAAAACATTGCCAGAGTCTTTTTGCAAGTTGAAAAAGCTCAAAAAACTTGATTTACCTGAAAACTTAAAAGCACTTCCAACCGCATTTGGAGAATTAGATGCTTTGGAAGAATTAACCATTCCTTCTCCAATGATGACCTTGCCTATTTCATTTGGCAACCTAAAATCATTGAAAAAGTTGACTATGAACTCCGACTCAATAACATTCCATAGAGATTTTGGCAATCTAGCGCAATTAGAAGAAATTTATTTGCATAATTCCGCTTATCGTTGCATTCCGGATTTACCAGAAACATTTGGTAACTTGTCTAATTTAAAAGTTGCAGTTCTAGGGCATGTAGGTAAGTTACCAAACAGTATGACCAAACTTAAAAAGTTAAAATCCTTGAGTATCCAAACATTCCATTACGACAGAACTTTACCTCCTATTCTTCAGAAATTATCAACGGTAGAAAAGCTTACTTTATATGGAGTTAACACGATCCCTAAATGGTTCTATGAAATGGATCATTTGACACATGTAAATTTTGAAAATGCTGACTTGCACAGAAGTGTAAAGTATAAAATGGAAGGCAAAAACCAAAATTGCAAAGTTTATGGAATTTAGCGTATCTTCACATCAACCTTAACAAGTAAACAATGATTAGAGCGAAGCTATTATCAATTGTTTTAGTCCTATTAACAGCCCTAACAAGTTTTGGACAAAACAAATATAAACTTACCATAATGGAGCGTAGAAACGCCGCTTCTTTTCAGGAGTATTCGATTAAGAACAATGATGAAGTTTCATATACGTTCCAAGAGACTTATTCTAGAGTTAGAATCTTTAAATTAAATGTTTCTGGTGCCGCCGCGAGGATTTACAAAATGAAAGTAACCTTTTATGACAAGTCTGATGTTTCCATTGGTTCTTGGGAGGAAGAAATTCCAAGAGGTACCAATTTGGCAGATATTTGGGCTGGTAGTAATGAACCAAAAGTGATCAATGAAGCTGCATACGTCGTATTAGAATCTCAAATATTAGCTCTAAATAAAGAGAAACAAGGTTTCAAATGTAGAATTAACCTGAAAGAAGGCTTTTCAAGTTTTAAAAGACTAAAACTACATGGCCGACCTACTGTAGATGAAGTAAGGGAAACGCTCATCTTAACTAAATTATTACCAATCTGCGAGAAGAATGGTTTCGATATTCTGGAAACCGACATAATGTTTCTTAAACCTTCATATCTAAAGTTTGAAGACTATAAAAATCAAAAGTTGAAAGACGGATCTGATCGTACATACATAGAATTGTTTCCAGAGGAATCATTAAAGGAGTTTCACAGTGAAGCTCGTCGAATTATTGAAGCAAAATATTCTAAAAAGTAATGGCTCGATTTTTAATCTTAATGGCTACAGCAGGCCTTTTTATCTCTTGCAGTCAAGGACTAAATGAAACCTATAATTTTCAGAATTCATCAGGGATTGATATAACTAAAGAACAAAAGGACAATTATGTTACAGCAACCGCTTTGGTGCAATCCATCTTTGAAGGTAAAGCACTAGGTTGGGAGAAACACCCCTTGTTCGGCTATGCAAAAGATCATCCCGAGAGCAAATTTAAAATTCAACTTTCTTTAGATTCCGAAAAACAAAAACTGGCTTTAGAATCTCTCAAAAATGATGAAAAGCACACCACCAAATCTTTGGTTTCACTAAACCCCAATACGGGTCTTGTAGAAGCTTATGCTTCCATCAACGAAAGCAGAGTTAGTAAAGAAAGTATGGAAGGGTACAAAATGGGTTCAATGGTTTATCCTTTTATCTATGGGGCTGGATTTGCTCATCAGGCAATCGATCCTTGCTTCTATTTTGAAGACAAAGACTATTGTGTACAACTTGAAGATAAACAATTCTGTTATTCCGAAAACGCTCCTACATATCAGCAAATTCTGGTTTCAGATGGAATCAAAAATAGAAAGCGTAATATCGCGGGAGCAATTCAACAACGAATGTCGTTCGAATCTACAGCTCGTTACGCATATGAAGTTGGCTTAACTATTAAAAACGAACCATTAGCTGCTTTGGCTGCTGGTGGATTAAATTCGACTTTAATAAAAATGGTAAGTGCTTACGCTCCTTTGGTGAACAACGGAGTTGGAGGTTTACCAATATTGTTTACAACAGTCGAAGATGAAACAGGCAAAGTCATTTTTGATATTCAGGAAAACCCTACTCTTAAAACAGTTATGACACCTAGCACTGCTTACGCCTTACTTCAAACTAAAAATCATCCGATAACAAACTCTTTTTACACCCAACAAATGAAGCATCATGCCTGGAATATCCAATTATCCAAAGAACAAGTGATCGGAGTCTATATTGGTGTTAAAGTCCCTAAAAAGCAGATGATGAATGGACGAAAAGCAACTGAAGCAGTTACCAATAAATTTTGTGAATTATCTAAGGATGAATTCTCAAAGAAAATTTCAGCTCCGGATAGCTATATGTATCCTCTAGAATGTCCTGAACGAGAAATGATTGTAAACGATACAGAACTTACCGATAATTTTTAACGATGGGAATTTTAATTTCGGTTGGTGGAGCGTTAGGTTGCTTTCTAATTGGCTATTTAACTATTGCATTATTTATCGGGTTTCCGTTTTCAATTATGGATCAGGAAAAACGATCTTCAAAATTGTCATTATTCATAGGTAGTGTAGTAGCAACTATTATTTTTCCTCCTTTTCTCTATTCGCTTGGAGGAGCCTTAGAAGCAGGAAATTCGATTATTTGGGGATGTTATATTGAAGATTTCTTTTTATACGGAGCAATAATATGGGTACTACTAGGGTTCTTGAATACCGTTGCTCTGGTTATAGGAATTATCAATCCTAGAAACCTAGGGTTTGCACAATTAAAACAAGTTGTTTTAGCATGGTTAGTACTTAATTTTGGAGGACTTATACTACTTTTGGTCATTTCAGAAAGTATTAAATGGTTCTCTGGAGAACTTTCGGGTAAGGGGCTATCTTGCTGGTAATTAGAAGATGAGTGCAAACAAAGAACCTTAACGGTATAAGGGTATTGCAAACTCTTTACCATGGATCTTCACCTTTCAAAATTTAACTGAATAACTCACCCAAATTGGGGTTAAACTGATAGAATTTATTCCTTGATCGGATCCTTGATCCAAATGACCAATCCATAACGAAGTCCCTATATTCCAATTCCTTAACTCCCAAGAAGGCGATAGCGATCCTCCCAAAAATGCTGTATGACTAAACCCATGATCCAATGAAAAATCATAAAGTATTATATAACTACGTTTAACACCAATATCTAACCGTATTTTATCGCTTAACTCAATTCTGTTATAAATATTCCACCCCAAAATTTCAGATGTTCCGTAAGTTCCTCCGTCTATTAAGGTCAAGTTATAACCAAAACCAAATTCCACTCCTGCTCCCAATCTTAAACCTTTCGTAAATCGATGATCATAACTCAACCCAAGAGATGCAATGTCTGCTCGCATTGATATGGAATTGGAATTTCTGATGCAATGCGAATCATCCTGCCCTCTAGCCATCCCGCAAAACAACACTAAGCTCCATATTACGATTAGTTTATTCATCAAATTCATGTAAATATTTCTTGAAAATAAGGCTTAATTCCTTCTTATTCAACGATTCCCCTCAATATCATCCTTTGTTGGTAGTAACCGTAAACCCCATTTTGCGTTATAATAATCAAACGGCCGAAACTTAAAAACGATGTTCAACCCTAAAGAAACTAAACCAATGAAACGCATGAATAAACTATCCTTACTGACCGCCATAATAGTTATGGTTTTCATAGGAACTACTAACGCTGGAAACGAGAAAGGAATCAAATTCCATCACATGTCTCTAGAGCAAGCCATGGCAAAAGCTAAAAAAGAAAACAAAAATATCTTCATTGACATTTACGCTACATGGTGCGGGCCTTGCAAGCATTTAACTAAGAACGTATTTCCAGATAAAGAACTTGGAGAGTTTATGAATGAGAACTTCATTTGCTTAAAACTAGATGGAGAAAAAGCGGACGGAGAGTCATTAATGTACAAACACAATTTAGGAGCTTATCCTACAATGCTGTTCTTATCTCCAGAAGGTGAACAACTTCATAAAATTGAAGGAGCTACATCTGCAGAAGTGATCCAATCAGAAGCAGGTTACGCATTAGACCCGACGACTCACCCTCTTTATGAAGGAAAGCAAAAATTTAAAAATGGAGAACGTGATCGCGAATTCCTTGGTGACCTAATCATAGAAATGGCTCAAGCAGATCAAGATCCTCAAGAAGTAGTGGATGCATTCGTACAAGAATATCCTAAACTAAATTTGGAAGAAGAAAAAGAACTAGTTGTTTTAGCTCTTGCTGGATTCAGCATCGAAAACGGGAATTATAAAAACTTCATTACGAAAATTAACACCCTTAAAGCAACCAATGAAAGACTATGTGGGATAATAATGGACAATTTCCTTGAAGGAATCGCTACTTTCGCTATAGAAAATAAAGACAAAAGCGCAATTACTAAATATGTAAACCTGAGCTACAATTCATATAAAGCCCTTTACAAGGACGAAAGTTTAGAGAAAAGTGACTTATTACAAATCTTGAATGGCATGTATGATGACACTACCGAAGAAATGGAATAAGAAAATTGATTTTCATAGATAGAAAGAACGAGACGACCAGAATTATTGGGAGTCTCGTTTTTTGTTTAGTAAAGTTTACTAATTCCCCTCACCAGCCTGTTCCATAAACTCCTCTATGGTTAAGACATCATACTCTTCAGGAATCTCAAACTTAGAATTTGAAATAGGTTTCTGCTCTACTTTGGTTGCAGTTAATATACTTTCAACTCCATTCTGACTTGTTGAATATTGAAGAGGCATTCCTCTTAAACCTTTATAGTTCTGTCCTAAATTTGGTATTTTATCTGTGAAATAAACTACAGAGTTAGTGCCTGATTGCTCAATAACCGCCTTTTGACATCTATAACCTGCAATATTTTTATAATCCTTGTAGTACGTAATATTAGGGTCAGCGCTTCCTAACTTCTTAGCTTCAGCTTCCAAATACTCAGAAGACATCGTAATCGCATTCTTAGTCCCCATCATATTCATCAACATCACCCCTTCATTTTTCTTAACATCAAAAATCACTATTTGATCTCCTCCCATTGGCATAGGAACTTCAGTTCTTAACTGACTCCCCTTTACATAGTAGTGTGTCTTTTCAGGAAGCATTGATTCGTACCCTTCTAACATTGCAGGTACTTTCGTATACTCCACAGCAAATTCTATTTCCCCTTCAAAATCTTGGGCGTTTACAAAATTGGCAGATATCATCAAGCCAATTAATACAACGATCAATTTCATGTTCTTCATCAGTTTCATGTGTTTTAGTGTTTAAGGTTACTCAAATATATTCATAATATTCGTGCCAACCTGTTATCGTTTCGAAAAAAGGCCTCCAATTATTATTATAAGCGGATTTTTCACTATATTTAAAATACATTGTCTTCACATGAAAAACCTAAAACTTTATATTCTTTGGATTTTCACATTGTGTTTTGGGTTGTGCCTAAATCTGAAAACCCACGGCCAAACTCCTAAAAATTTCACCTATTACCTTTCTGTTTCTGAGCATCTTAACGAATCTACTTTTAAACTATATAAGGATGTACAAGATGGGGACAATATCTCGTACAATATTAAACCAACGAACAACGATATAAGGTCAGTTTACATAGATGTAAGTAGAACTAACATGAAAATTACTGCACTACAACTTACCTATTATGATAAAAATGGTTTGCTTATTGGTGACTACTATAGAGAACTTAAAAGACCCAAGAAAAGCGATGTCGCCTTACCAGGTATGGGAACCAACGATCCTGTGAAAATGTCCGACGCTTACTACGTGATCTTCAGTGCTAAACTAATTGACAACTCAAAAATCACCTATTCGATAAGCAATAAAATAAGCCTTAAACCCTTCCTAAAAGTATCAAAGTAGTTTCAAGAGTCTTGGCACAAACTCTAAACTCAACATCAAATCTCCTCCTTTGTAGGTAGCAACCACAATTTAATTCTTGCGTTAAACAATATAAGAAACGAAACGCATGAATTACAAAATGAAAAATCTAATCAGCATCGGAGTAGTAGCTTTAATAAGCAGCTTCTCCACCCTATCAACAGCTCAAACATCTAAGCAGGTAGCTAGTAAGAATTACGCTTTAAGCTTGGCAAAAAAGTATTGCACCAATGCATACGAAATCATTAAACAAGATGACGCTAAGACTGTATCATTTTGGATGGACGGAAAAACCAAAAACGTTGGTCCTAATGACTTCGGAACAGTTGTACATGAATGCCTTCATGAGTATGATCATAAAATTGGAAGAGAAAAGGGCTACAACCACGAAAAAGGCATGTGGCATCAGGGTTTCTTTATTGACAAAGACATGAAATTCACGATCCTACGCCCTAAGGTTTTTGCGACTGAAAAGTTACATCCTCAACATTATCCAAAAGGGCTTCATAAAGCAGGGCGTTATAAAACTTATGTGACGGGAACAGCCAGTTCAAACGATCGTGGAATCTATGGTTTGATGGAAGAATTCAACGCGTATATGCATGATAATCGTGCAATGTTAGAAATGCTACAGGGGGGTGAAAAAATGCGATTCATGGGAGAAATCGAGGAAAACATGACTACTAATATGGTATCGTCCTATTTCGAATTTAACATCTTTATGGCTGGATATTTAAAGTACGCAAAAAAACACAATTCTCAAGACTATAAGACCATTATGCGTCACAAGAAATTTCGATTGGTTTATACCTTAATTGAGGCTAATTTCCGAGATGTATTAACTGAGATTTACAGCGATCCTAAGATTGCCAAGTACTTCCCTGATGATTTGGGGGAAGACAAGATGTTCAATGCAGAACTACAAAGCATAATGAACGACTTTATGTTGCATGGGGAGGAATTAGGAAAGTATCAATCGTATGTAGCTAACTTAAAATATGATCAGGCACTAATTTTGAAAAACCGTAATCGGAAGAACTTAGATCGTGAAGGTTGGAATACTTACACTGACGGAACTGCTCATAACATAGGTGACGATCATGACCATGACATGAGCTGGGATTCAGATGATGATGGATGGGGTCCAGAAGATGATTCGGACGAGAATGAAGATTGGACTGCAGATCAATGGGACGAACTAAAAAACATTACTCCTGATTTCAGCAACACGGACAATTGGGATATAACTACAGAAAATGAAGATGGTTCAACTACTAGAACCACCTCTACAACTACAAGAATGGGAAGTCGTGAAGAAGGTCAACACTATGTGGTAATTAAAACTTTCAACAGTATTTCTGAGTTATTGAATTATCAATGGAACAGCCGGAATCCTTTGGTAAAGACCGCGGATGTACTGATTGATAACCGAAAATACTATATGCATGTTGGTTCCTATTCAACTCGAAATGAAGCCGAAAAACGACAGGCTCAAATTGCCAGTTATAATCTCGAAACTACAATCTTCTAAACGCCAGAGGCATTCTAAACAAGTTGATTAGTTCCCGCAATCCAGTTCCTCTCTACGCCGAGGGCTGGATTGCTTTGAATGAATGAAAAGAACATATTATAATTTTAACAGAGAAAATTCAATAACTTGTACCACCACAACATACACCTAACCAATGAATAAGTTATTGCTAATTTTCTCTGTTTTTGTTTGCTCAACAATCATATTAGCTTGTCAAAACAATACTGGTACAAAAAATGATACTTCTACATCTGAAATTGAAACTGATGTTGCAAATGTTGAAGAACCACCAAAAAGC
This sequence comes from Cytophagales bacterium, assembly GCA_020627945.1. Classification (GTDB taxonomy): domain Bacteria; phylum Bacteroidota; class Bacteroidia; order Cytophagales; family JAHDFW01; genus JAHDFW01. The sequence continues at coordinate 5,122 of JAHDFW010000094.1, read as the reverse complement.
TGGTTAAACTTTGAGTATGATTCAGTAAATCTTTATTTGTACAATTTGGACAAAAATCACCAAGGGCCAAATCTTATCGCGTTTAACAATACCATTAACAAATCAGTTGTTGAAAGTATAACATTGGATAGAAAAGACATAGATAGATTAAAAAGAATAGTGGATCATGCACCTGAATTTATGGAAGTTGCCGAATGTTTTGAACCGCATCATGGCGTTGTGTTCTTCAAAGGTGATTCTGTAGTTCAATGCCTTTCGATATGTACTATGTGCAACAATACTAAGGATCAAAATGGTTATATTAATGTTGATTCAAGAAGCATAGAAAGGCTAATTAAATCTAAAGGTCTACCTATATTTAGAAATATGGAGGATATTTCGAAATATCAGGATGAAGTAATTAAACAGTAAAGAAATTAAAAGTTTAAATTCAGAGATCTTGAACACATACTAACATAGGTTATTAGAAACTCAAAATAAGTACTCATATTACTTTAGCTTCTTCTTAAGAAAGGCTAAAAATTCTAATACACTTTCAGCACTCATTTGTTCCGGCCTAAAATGCTGGTCTTGACTAAACCTGAGAAGGTCATCTTGCTTCAAATTTATACTCCCCAAGTAAGCCATACTCCACCCTTCAAATTCCCTTTTAGCAACTTGACGTACATCAATTAACTCAATTTCTTTATGCCTTGAATCATTCTGAATCTTGTTAAAAATAAGATTTACACTTTTTCTACTTCCTTCTAGTGTTTGAATAAAGTATTGCTCATTGTAATACAGTGCTCCAGTTACTCCAAGTTTAGAGTTTGCAGTGCTCGCAGACTTAAGGATTTGTCGTATTTCCTCCAAACTTAGTTCTTTACAACTTTTACTACTATAAATTAACCTAGATAACATACTGTTTTAGTTTATAACACCTCTAAATATAATGAATTCATCATATAATTAACGACTTGATCTTAATTAATCTCACAAACCATTTAATCGACAGATTACATTCTCTTGTAATTCTCTTCCAACCTTTTCTTTAATCGCTCACGCGCAGTAAGTGCTTCATTTTTATGCGTTGGATCATCGGAGTCTACTTTCTTATAAATCCTTGCACTTGAATCATATGGCTCAAAGAGGTGCTTGCAATCATTTGGCATAAAATCATAAAATCCTATTACCAAGAAACCTCCTTTTCTAATCGATTTGTGAAGCTTTTGTAGTATTTGAATCTTCAGCATATCATCGAAATAGATCAATACATTTCGACAAAAAATTAGATCAAAGGAATTTTGCTTATATGGGTCTGAAATCAAGTTATGACATTGGAAATCAATATTCTTTGTAAAATCCTTTTTTATTCCAAAGTGATTTTGTTCCATGCTTATCTCAAAGTACCTTTCAAATTCGGCGTCGGGCAAACACTGATCAAATGCCTTAAGGTATTTACTCTTTAAGACCAAAGGGAATGTCCCTTTTACAGCTGATTTAATGGCAAAAGGATTTAAGTCAGTTGCATAACTCCAAGTTCGTTCCCACAGACCGTTTTCTTGGAGCAAAATTGCCATACTATATACCTCCTCCCCTGTGGAACATCCCGAGTGCCATATTGCCAAGTCCTGTTTATCTTTTCCTCTGTAATTTTTTTGAATCAGTTCATTTAAACCTATCCATAACTCCTTATTTCGAAATAACTCAGTAAGATTTACTGTCATTTCATCTATATAACCAGGCAGCAGCTCCCTAGCACTCATAAGGCTTTTCCACAAATCTAAAACCGATTCAAAACCATTCTTGAACATGAGTCTAGAAATGCCTCTTTTCAATGACTTCTTTTCATAATTGGAAAAATCTAGACCAAATTTAGTGGCAATTACGTCCGTTAGAGACTGTAACTCCTGATCCGAAATTTCTCGATACGAAAACTTTTTCATTTCATGTTCACGACTAATCAACCGATTGGCTTCATTGCCATCAGTTACTGACTTCTATAACTTTGTTTATGAATTTATCTTCTAGGTACCAGATAAAGCTAAATTCATTACCATTTTGAGTTTTAAAAATTGCTCCAAACTCAATAAGCTGAAGATCAAAGGTTATTTCTGGCTGAATGGTCGCTCGTATGTCTTTTTTAAAGTCTACCTTATTCGGTACGCCTCCCATTACACTTAAATTCATCTTATTAGACAATACAGTTATTGCCGCTGCAGACAAAATATTATCGAACTCCATTAGTATGGAAGCTCTAATTTCTTTTGCCATTTCAGGGTTACTACTTGCCCCTTTTGGTAAATGTTGATCGGTTAATGCTAATACTTCATCTTCTCCTAAGATCCAAAAGCAAACTCCTTTTATATCACCATTTAGTTCGGTTTTATACACCGACGATGCATCTTCAATGGTAAAGTTTACGTTCTGAAGAATTTTGGCAGGTAAAAAATTTAATTCTTGACTAGTTAGCTGCAGTGAAGTGGACATAATATTAGCCAACGTCTCACAAGATTTGGAGAGCATTGTGTCCGCCAACTCTTCAACTTTTCTATATTGAGCTGCAGATAATTCCATTAGCGACGTAATTTATCTTGATAAAACGATCTCAAAATATTAGATGAATCCAATACTAAACATACATTGCCATTTCCAAGGATCGTTGCCCCAGTAAAAAGAGTTGAATTGTGCAAAGGCTTTCCTAGTGTCTTCTCTACAATTTCTTTCTGTTGTAGCAATTTATCCACCACTATTCCCATCCAATTGTTATTATAAGAAACTACTATGACATTCACGTTTATATCGTCATTTAATGCATCGTACGAACGGTGAAGTTTGCTTGTATCATTTACTTCGCTCATAGAATTCATCTCAAAAATATCCCTCAAATACACTACAGAAATGGTACGATCTAAATATCTTGTCATTAGGCCATTACCAATTTTACGTATGGCTGATTTTTCAATAGAAATAACAGCTTCAGTATACGAGAGTGGAATTGCAAATGGTTGTGAATCTAACTCAAACAATAAGGCTCCTTTAAGAGCCATAGATGAGGGCAGCACTAATTCTATTGTTGTTCCGACACCAATTTCCGTTCGAACATTTACTCTTCCGCCAGTGGACTCTACGGATCGCTTTACGACATCCATACCTACACCTCGTCCTGAAACTTCCGTAATCGTTTCAGCATTGGAGAAGCCAGGTTCAAAAATCAACATCAATGCATCCTCTTCACTTAACGAGTCCGCATATTGATCCGAAATAATACCTTTAGAAAGTGCCTTATTTTTGATTGCTTCAGCATCAATTCCACCACCATCATCACTTACTTGAATGATAACGCTATCTTTATCATAAGAACCGGAAAGCGTAATAGTTCCTTGCTCTGGTTTTCCTGACTTAATTCTATCCTCAGGACTTTCAATTCCATGACTTACCGCATTTCGAATCAAGTGGATCATGGAATCACTGATACTCTTAAGTATGTTACGGTCTATTTCAATTTCGGTACCTTCAAGAGCTAAAGAAACCTTCTTATTTTCAATATTGGCAACGTCTCTTACGGTACGATAGAATTTATTAAAAAAGAAGCCAATCTGCACAAGCCGTACATTCATTACACCATACTGGAGATCGGAAGTTATTCTATTTAATCTTCCAAACTTGTTTCTAGTGAGAGTACCAGATTCCGCAGCAGATAGTAATGAGTCCTTTTCAATCATTAGTTCTCCTACTAGATTCAAAAGGCCATCTAATTTAGATATGGAAACCTGTATTTGATCAGAGAAAAAAAGCTTATTATCTGCGGATCCATCACTTTCATATTCAGCTTCCTGCTCTTCCTCAAGATTTACCACTTCATCGAAGATTTCGAATCCATCATCCTCTTTCTCAGACTGCTCTTCGCTAACAGGCTTCTCCTCGACCATGTTATCAAAAAACTCCATTCCTTCATCTCCTGCATCTGCTTGTTTTTGTTCAGCAGGTTCTGATTTTACAGGAGTTGAAGATTCACGTTGCTTATTTAGGTAAACGGACAGTTTCGTTCTAATTCCTTTATAACTAACACGCTTATTTGATTTGATCGCTTGAATTAAGTCACTTAGCTTGTCATTTGCTCTAAATAACACATCAAACAATTCTTTATCAAGAACAATATTTCCATCTTTTATTTCAGCAAAAATATCCTCCATGACATGGCTCAACTCCCCAATACCTTTGAGTCCTAGCCCCATGGCATTACCTTTAAGAGTATGTGTAATGCGAAAGATATTTTCTATCGTTTGCCTATTAGAAGTGTCTTGTTCTAGGATAGCGAAATTCTTATTAAGGTCTTCACTATTTTCAAGCGCTTCGCCATAAAACAACTCTAGATATTTTCCCTCTTCTTTACTCATGCGATTTCACTACGAGATACTACTTATTATATAACCTGGTATTTCTGAGACATCCATTGTGGCAGAAACTCCCCCAAGTCGAATTGCTTCTTTAGGCATCCCAAAAACGACAGAACTTTGTTCATCTTGGGCGATAGTTAAGCCTCCACTTTTATTAATATTATGCGTTCCTTCAGCTCCATCCTTCCCCATTCCTGTTAGAATTGCGGAAATTGTTCTAGGTCCATATAACTGATTCACACTATTAAAAAAACCATCTACTGAGGGATTGTTGTAAGCTTTATATTTTGTCCGATCTTTCATGAATTTAGTTTCGCCTTCTATCTCCACTAATTTTGTATTCTGATCAGTTTGTAACACATAAATTTTTCCTGATTCCAATTTCAACATATTTCTTGCCTCTACCACAGGGAGAGCAACTAATGTATTCAACCTCTTCACAAAGGCAGGAATGAAATTTGCTGGCATATGCTGAACTACAACTATTGGAATTGTTAAGTTCTCTGGAATTCGACTCAACACTTTCTGTACGGCTGTTGGACCTCCAGTAGATGCGCCAATTACGATTATATCATATGGTAAAGACTCATCGAACGTATGCGGATTTTGATTAACAGCACTTTGATAATTTCTTAGCTTCTTAATATCCGTTTTAGCTGCTGCTTTAACCTTGGTGATCAGAGGCTCAGTAATATCTTTAATTTTGGTGTTATTATCTTTTGGTTTATTTACATAATCGAACG
>JAHDFW010000093.1 GCA_020627945.1 Cytophagales bacterium | reverse complement strand
CCAAAAATGTTGGATGCAAACAATGTTATAAAAATGCTTAAACAAAATTTGAATAGCGAACTTCTCATATATCTTCAATAAAATTATTCTCAATCTGTTGAAAATATCCCGAATAAACCTACTTCAGGACAATTTCACAAGTGAAGATACAATATTAGTGTTTTGAGCCTTTTACATTGTTCTCAAGCACCACAATATTGTTACGAATTTTAAGAGTTTTCGATGAAACTACAACTTAAGTCGTTGAGATAATTCATTCTTGTACGTTTTGCTTAGCGGAATCTCTACTCCTTCTACGGTTACAGATTTGCTTGTAACACTTTCTATTTTACTGCAATTGACTACAAAACTTCTATGAATTCTTTGAAAATCACCAGACAATTTCTCCTGTATTTCTGACAAAGAAATTCTCGAAATATGCTTTTTCTTACTTGTATAAATTTCGACATAAACGTGATCACTTTTTACGTAAATAACGTCATCTAAAAGCACTTTAACACGCTGATAACCATCCTTCAGAAATAGATACCTCTCAGCTGTATTTGCCTCTTCTTGTTTTGTTTTTAATTGATTGTTTACAACTACTTCCAACGTTGTATAAATATCTTCTTTTCGAAATGGTTTAAGCAAATAAGACGCGGGTCTTAACTCTTTTGCACGTTGTATTGTCGCTTCATCTGAATTAGACGTTAAAAATATGAAAGGAATATTATAATCATCCCTTAGTTTTTCTGCTAAATCTAATCCAGATTTACTACCCGATAACCTTATATCTAGAATGGCCAAATCTGGATTGTTTTTAGTAACTGATTCTAATGCTTCTGAATAGCTAATTGCTGGTTCAAGGGCTTCATAGTTAAGCTCTGATAGCATGCGACAAATATTGTCAGCTATTATTATTTCGTCTTCGACTACAAGTACTTTAATCTTTTTCATTCCAGTTAGTTTATCTAGTGATATATCCAAATCATTCAACCATCAACCTTCCATTTTCATCTTTGAAAAACACCTTAAAATAGGCGCTAACATTATCTCTACCGTGCACAAAACTCCCATGCAACTGTTTGGAGAGACGGCTTACAATCTTTAATCCAAAAGTAGGGTTTGTATTATTAGAAACAGATGGCAAACCAGATCCTGAATCTCGTATTTCCATCAAGTAGTTGTTAGATTTTTGTTCGGTTATGGACAGTTTGATGAATGGACTTTCAGATTGACCCAACGCGTATTTACAGGAATTGGTTACCAACTCATTAAGTATTAATGCTAACGGCGTTGCTGTATCGACATCAAATATTAGATCTCCGCCTTCTACGGTTACAATCTTTTGACTATAACCATATAGATGAATAATTTCCTTGGAAAGCTTATTCGCGTAATTTTCAAAATTAATTACAGAAATATTGTTGGTTTGATATAAATTCTGATGAATTAACGCCATTGCATTAATTCTACTTTGCCCCTCATTAAGTTTTCGAATAACTTCCTGATCCTCGATTGAACCTGACTGCAACTGAAGAAGGCTTGAAATAATTTCAAAATTATTTTTCACTCGATGATGTATTTCTCGTAACATCAGTTCCTTCTCTTGTAAATTACTTTGAACCATCTGGTTCTGAATCTTAAGAAGATTTGCATGGCGCTTTACGTGTCCCCTATTTTTATACAGAAAATACGTAAGGGTGGTAACAACTATAAACAAGAGAAAACACAGCAAGGCCAAGACAGAAATAAATTGAATTTGCTTTTCTTTTGACTTTTTTTCATTCGACATCTTCGTGTTTTCTAACTCCTTGATTCTGGCGTCTTGCTTCAACACTTTTAGTTGCAATTCTTGCTCGGATAAGGTAGCTATTAGCTCTTCATTTTTCTTTATAAACTCTTCTTGTTGCTTAACAATTGAAGTCAACTCATTTTTAGTGGCACGAAGCGTATCCAAATTCTTTAAAAGTTTCAATTCAGTATTTTCTCTTTTAAGTTTCTCGTTTTCAAGTTGAATTTCAGTCCTTTTTATCTTTCGTTGAGCTACCAACTCATTAAATGTTTTGAAATAATTATAATAATATAATGACTGATCAATATCTCCAGAAATTTCATAGGTTTCGGCCAAAATTCCATAACAACTTTTAATCTGATTAGGATCATTTAGTTCTTTGGCTAACCGCAGGGCTTCTTCCATCAAAAGAATCGATTCTTCGAACCTCTCCAATTTATTTAAAACAACTGTAGTATTAATTAGGGAGGATATTATACTTACTTTTTCTTTTGTTATCCTACGAATTTCTAGCGCCTGCTGAAAATATATAAGAGCATCATCGTAGCGTTGCAAATCCGCCATCAACATCCCTAGACTCCCACTTAAAGTAGCAATGGCATTTCTGTTGTCTAACTTAATATTTAACTTTAATGACTCCTTAAAGAAAGATATTGCTTTCTCCGTAATATTCTTATCCCAATAAATTTGAGCTATTTTATTTAATTCATCAGAAGCGTCCCTAAGTTTTCCTGACTCCAAAAATTCATTATACTTTATTTGATAGTCTTTAATAAGTGCCGAATCATTTCTTGACAACGGTTCAACAATTAATTCATTATGGTTTTGCGCCGTAACCGAATTGACCATCAAGCATAAGATCATCACACTGATAATCAATGATAACACTGAGTTCGTTGGAACCAAGATGTTGCTAAAGTCGTTAATACGCATAATTAAAAGATTTAAATTAATGGAAGACAGTCGGCTTACAAACATTTTGTTCTAAACACACGTATTTTGTTCCGTACGAAGTTGAAAATAATACAAAATTGTCCAATAAAATCTACCTACAATACAAGTTCTGAAAGATAACGTAATTAGTACAAATAAATGCACCTAACTATTTAAACTCTATATAGTTCAACTTAATAATTTTTCTTATACTTGTCTTAGATTTATCCTATATGCATAAACTTCTCAACAACCTTAAGTTAAGCACCAAATTAATCTTATTAGTTTCTGTGCCAATAATTGCAACCCTAATAACTTCCTCCGTTTTAGTAACTCAACAACTCGGATTTTACAACGAGTTAAAAACCATAAGTGAACTAACCCTACTGAGTAAAAAAATCGGAGCATTAGTTCATGAAATTCAAAAGGAACGTGGCAATACAGCTGGTTTTTTGGGCAGTAACGGAACTAACTTTAAAACTCAACTAAAGGACCAACGTCTTTTAACTAATAAAGCATTGACCCAATATAACGATTTAATCAAGAAATCGAATTTTACGGGAAGTACAAAATTTAGCAACTTAATTGCAAGTACAAAAGATCAGTTAGCTTCACTGGAAAGTAAACGGTCGTTAGTTTCTGAACAAAAACTACCTCTGAAAGACGCTCTTGTGTATTACACTAGTATAAATACAGATTTTTTGAATGCTATTGGTGAGATCACAAACCTTAGTTCAAATACTAAAATATCGAGAGTTTCTTCTGCATATTCGGCCTTTACTAAAGGTAAAGAACGAGCTGGAATCGAACGAGCTGTACTTAGCAATACGTTTGCCTCGGATAAATTTAACGAAGGAATGTTCATCAAATTCAATGAATTGGTAGTTGCTCAAAAAACATATTATGACGTATATCATTCCTATGGCTCCAAAGAACAAATTCGACTATTAGAAGAATGTCTTGAATCTGAAGTATCTACGGAAGTAAATCGAATGAGAAAGGTTGCCATGGACAATGCGCTATCGGGCGGTTTTGGGGAAGATCCAAAATATTGGTTCGGCACGATTACTAAAAAAATAAACCACTTAAAAGACATTGAGAATTCGCTATCTGACCAGCTTATCCAAACCACCAATGAAGAGCAAGAAAAGGCTTTTGGTCTTTTAATTTTATTCTTAGTTGTGAACATCATCTCTCTACTAGCATCTATAATTATCGTGGTAGTTTTCATTAGAAATATACGAATTCAGTTAGGTGGTGAACCAAAACAAGTACAGGAAATTGCTGCTAGAATTGCGAGCGGAGATTTAAGAAATCTTGAAAACCAAAATGAGGTTGCTACTGGAGTTCTATTATCTATATTTAAAATGCGTGGACAGCTTAGAGAGGTTTTATCACATGCTCATGATACTACTTCGCAGGTTGCTTCTGCATCAGGCCAAATGAAAAATGCGGTAAACAACCTAACTCAGTCGTCAACAGAGCAAGCGGTATCAATTGAAGAAATAGCAAGTGGAACACTGCAAGTAGCAGGAAACTCAACCCAAAGCTTGAGTAATTCTATTAGAGCAGAGGAAATTGTTACAAATTCTGCAGACTCGTTAAACAATTGTGTTAGTCAACTGCAAAAAGCTATTGAGGGAATAGAAATGGTCAAAAACAAGACCGCGGTTATTAATGATATTGCTGATCAAACCAATCTTATCGCTCTAAACGCAGCGGTTGAGGCCGCGCGAGCCGGCGAAGCAGGTAATGGATTTGCCGTGGTTGCCAAAGAAATCAGAACTTTGGCTGAGCACACTTTAGAATCTTCCAACAGTATTAATACGGAAATGGTGGAGCGCTATAAAGATATTAATACCTTGATTGAAGAACTAATCAGCATTTCTGAAACTATACAATCGTCTTCCAACTTAGTTAAACAAATTAACATCAATAATCGTGAACAAGAAAAAGGTGTGTTAAATATTAACACCTCAATTAAAAGCGTATCGGATTTATCTCAAGAAAACTCAGCAACCGCAGAACAAATAAATGCAAGTATAGAGAACCTATATGATGTTGCTAGTAGCCTCGTTACCAAAATAAATTATTTTACTACAAAATAATCCATCCAAATGTTCAAACGATTTAGACTGTACTTCATAACTGGGCTTTTACTGGTATTAAATAGTATAAGTGCAGTAGCACAAAAAAGCGCAATAGAGCTTGAAATCCGACCTAGAACAGAATTTAGAAATGGATACAAGTCTTTAATGTTGAAGGACGTGGAAGCTGCAATTTTCACCGATCAAAGATCCAGATTAATAGCATACCATCAAAACTCTGGAATGAAGACCAAATTGGTGGTACAGGATATTAGGGTTTGGGGAAATCAACCGCAATTAGTTGGCAATCAGCGTTTATCTTTATCAGTCCATGAAGCTTGGGGAGAAGCCATTTTTTCAAATAAATGGTCATTAAGATTAGGACGACAAGAGCTAACCTATGACGACGATAGAATTATGGGAAGTGTAAATTGGGCCCAACAAGCTCGCAGCCATGATTTAGGATTATTAATGTTTAAAGACAGTTTAAATACTCTTCATACAGGTTTTGCTTTTAATCAAGCCAAAGCTAGGTTGAACAATACTCTTTATGATATTAGTAACAACTACAAGACAATGCAATTTGTATGGTTTAATTCGAAGAAAATAAAACACTTCAACCTAAGTCTTTTATTTCTAAACCTTGGAATTCAATTTACAGATATTAGTTTCAGTTCAGACAGAACAACCCATTTCAATCAAACTTTCGGAACGCATTTGGAATATAAAAACAATAAGTTTTATGCTGACCTTAACGCTTTTATGCAAACGGGGAATGATGCGTCTTCTCTGCAAGGAAGAAAACTTAGCGCACATCTTTTCAATATAAACTTAGGTTATAAACCAACTTCAAAAACCAATGTAACACTAGGTCATGAATTAATTAGCGGAAATGATGAAACCGCTTTTGGAGCAAATTCGGTTAACAAAGCATTTAACCCTGTATTTGGCACAAATCACAAATTCAATGGACTTATGGATTATTTTTATGTTGGCAACCACTTAAATTCTGTTGGCTTAAACGACACATATTTAAAGTTCAAATACAAGGTCGATACAAGATGGGTAGCATTACACCTTCATAACTTTATAGCGGCGGGAGAAGTTTTAGATGATCAACTATATCGAAATACAGATATTGTTGGCGCTACTTCGAGCAATCTTGGATATGAATTAGACTTAATCGCAGGAATGCCTGTCTCCCAAGGTGTAAAATTACAATTTGGTTATTCTCAACTGCTCCCTACTGCAAGCATGAGTGATTTAAAAAATTCTTTGGACCCTTACACCAATCAGGATATTAAAAGTGGTTACCAAGCTTGGGCTTGGATTATGATTCAATTCAAGCCTACATTGTATTCCAAAAATTAAATCGTAAACTGTTTTTTCAGCTGCTCTACATTAATGGTTTTGTCCCAGTTAGAAGGGCGCTCATAATCTTGTCCTGACTTAAGTACTTTAGCGTTTGGATAGTCCTTTTTTATCTCTTTCCAGCTCAAATCTTTCCACATACTTCTGTCCAACTCCAAAAGTTTAACATCCTTAAGAGGTCCTGAAACGGATTTACCAGTTAAAGGCCACCAAAGACTTTCCGTTTCTCTATCCCAAAGCACAAAACCATCCAATCCGTCCCATACTTGGGGATCATAATAGGTATAACCACTTAGACCAAATGTAAGCTCGTTCCCATCATAATTACGACTATAAATTGCACCTAAATCTGCCAAAACACAGTATGCTGCCATAATTGGTTCTCCGTTTATTTCATCATTCACTACTTCGTGTCTTGTAAGATCAGTAACAGAATAAACTTTTACTTCTTCTCCAGATTGAGCCAATAAAAATCTTGTAGAATCATCCCATTTAATATCCGCTTCTTTAACAGACACAAATTCTGGTTTCAGCAAAGCAGGAAATCGCTCTCTTCCAATACCGTAATGAAACTGTTCTTTAACCAAATCAATGTTAGATATATCGAAATGTTGAGTACTATCTTCACCCCCATATAACATGGGTTTACCTCCCATCTCAAAGAACTTACCTTTTTCAAAAGCCGAAGGTCTATTAGGTTTAGAGTCAGATTTCACCACTTTAGTACTATCCGTATGCTCCATTTGAAGATCCTGATTACCGCTGTTGTTTTGTTCACAAGAAGCAAAAACCAAAAAACTTATTACTAATGATGTAGATATAAAAATTCCCAGACGAGTATGCATTTGTTCTAATAAAATTAATCCGAGTGTACAACGAACTTTGAACGCTGAGAGTTCAAATATTAACCAATAAAACTTACATTTGTTAATTAGCAAAATTCAGATGATCCAAAAATACACGTTTGCTGTCTTTACCTTATTTCTTTTAGCATTACCATGTGTTGCCCAAAAGAAAAGTTGGCCTGTCAGATTATTAAACAAGATGTTTAATGATACCATTGTTGACGGTAAGCCTAAATGGATCGCATATCCTACGCTCGCGTATTCTCCTGAAACGAGTTGGGAAATTGGACTTTCTTCCGTAGTCGTTTATAATGCTAAAGAAGATACTAATAACAGGCTGAGCGAAATAAGTGGTTTTACGTTTTTCACATTAGCTGGTCAATATGGTGTTAATTTCGAGCACGCTATTTACACCGACCAAGACAAGTGGTTTTTCCTAGGTAAACTTAAGTCCCAAAGTTACCCGCTACTTTACTATGGTATTGGCAATAATATTGTTGGCGAAGAATTAGCAATTGCTCATGCAAATGTAAATGCAATACGAGAAAGAATTCTTAGAAAAATAAAGGGACATTGGTACCTTGGAGCCGAACTGGATTTCCAAAGGCTTACAAAAGTAGACTTTGAATGGATGGATGGCTATGAAAATACTCCAGTCCCAAATGGAGGCAACGGATACTCCAATTTAGGTCTTGGAATAGGGCTTGTTTATGATACCAGACACAATGTGCTCAACGTACGAGAAGGCGCTTTAATGGAAATAGGTTATTTAGTGTACTCTTCCGCCTGGGGATCTACTAATAATTTGGGAACACTGTTCATAGATTCAAGACTTTTTAAAGAGGTTAACGAACACCGGGTTTGGGCTGGGCAAATAATAGGACAATTTTCACAAGGTGATGTGCCTTTTAATCAACTCAGTATGATTGGAGGTGAGATGATGATGCGAGGATTTTACCTTGGTAAATTTAGGGATAAAAACATGTTGGGTGCACAATTGGAACACCGATGGTTACCGTTTAAATTCAGTAAAAGAATTGGCGCTTCTGTTTTTGGAAGCATAGGTTACGTGTCTCCGAATTTAAAAATAGATAAGATGCTTTGGTCTGTAGGTGGCGGGGTAAGAGTTCTACTTTTTCCTAATCGTGATATCTTTAGCAGACTTGACGTGGGAGTAAATCCTTATGGTTATGGGTTCTACATTTTCGTTGGACAAGCATTTTAGTTAAGCCTAGGTCAATTTCCCTCAGTGAAAAGTACACTTCACTAATTACAACCTTGCAAACCACTGCTATATAGATAATTATAGTGATTTTTGAGATATAATTCTTAATCTCAAACACCATGAAAAATTTAAATATCATTTTCGGAATCCTACTAATTCTTAACGGACTCCTTGCTCATGCTAAAACTATTGACAGTGAAATTTTGAAGTTTGGCCATAGTAATTCTGGCCTCTCAAATTCTGTTTCTATACAACTAAGAGCCGTCTTAAACAAATCTAAGCATCATACTATTGAGTCAATTAGCGTTTTAACTTTAAAAGACCCAAACGGACATAGCATCTATCAAACACATGTTAATAAGAAAAGAATAGAATCTGTTCGAAATTATTTTTCCCTTCGTGGCATTTCACCTGAGCAAATAAACGTGGAATATCTAGACTCAGCCAGTCTTAATAAATATGAAAATCTAAATATTACGGCTCTGAAAAATGGTTATCTGCAATTGCTTGTAGAGTACGTGGAATCTATTCCAGAATCTTTCCTGGTAACCTCTAATTCTCATAATATCGATGCAGAAACTGCATCTTCGCTAAAAATAGATAACAAAGGTACCACAATGCATATTCCTGAAAACTGCTTTGTTGACGAAAACGGAAACCCGGTTAAAGGAGTTGTACAAATTGAATTCAAAGAGTACACTAATCCCGCTGAAATAGCATTCTCAGGTATTCCAATGACCTACCAAGGATTTAACTTCAACAGCGCAGGGATGTTCGAAATACAAGGTAAATGTCAAGGTAAAAACGTAAGTATCGCTAAGAATAAGGAAATTAAAATAGACTATGCATTAGCTAAAGAAAATCCTGACATCGACTTTTATAAACTCAAGGAGGACGGAAAAGGCTGGGAAAAAGTTCAAGAAATTGGATCTGAACGATTGTCTACAAGCACTTTAACCCCAGACAATATAAACCGAAATCAACAAATTAACTCTAATAACTGGAACAACTATAATTACAATAACAATACTAGAAACCAAAAACGGCTAGCTACGACCGAAAGCATGAAAGCATATTCCAATATTGTCGGAGGACTCAGGGTAGCAAATTTTGGAGTTTACAACTGCGATCAAGTATATCGTTTGAAAAATCAAATTAAGGTCAGTCCAAAATTCGTGGATCAAAACGGAAAGAAAATAGAAAATGCTAGTCAGGTTTCACTTATTGATTTAAAAATCAACGGTGCCTTTAGTTTTTCGCCAACCTCGTTCACATGTAATTCTAAAGCAGACAATGTTCTGGCCATGTTTACTACAACAGGTAAACTGTATTTATTAGAAAAAGATCAATTCAAAGCAACGAATATGACTGTCAGTGGAGATTACACCTTAAAAATGAAGGATATGAGTAAACAAATAAAAAACCATCAAGATTTAGCTAGTTATTTAAATCTCCTCTAAAAAACTAGAGGCTGTCTCCTATGTTTGTAAAGTCAAATGTAAGAGACAGCTTCTTTTATAAAATCATTTAAACTTCCTACTTCTGCTTAAGCAATCTAATAGATTGATTATCCGTTTCTGAACTAAATCTCAAGTAATAAACCCCATTGGCGTAACCAGTAAGATCTAACGTAAAATCAGAACCGGAATTAAGAAGCAAACCTGTGCTAACCAATTTACCTGTAGATTCAAATACTTGAAGCTCAAAATTATTCCCCTCTCCTACTTTTATGTGAACTAAATCCTGAGCAGGATTAGGGTATACACGAACAGCTTTCGCATTATCTAAAGGACAGTCCTTAAAAGCTACTGGACTAAAAATTTGTTCATCACTATCCTTTACCGAAAGCCTTACGTAATCGTGTATAGAGTTGGATGAATAAGTGATTTCACCCTTTTGGTTATCTAAATATTCGAAATCAAGCCACTCATCGCCATCGATAGAATGTTGAACTTTAATTTCATTTTGAGGAGCCGAATTCACACTCCAAGATAGGTGTGTAGACTCTCCGTCACAATCCATTGTAAACTCATCAATTCTTAATGAGAGTACAACGCTTCCTTCCACCAAAGTCCAAAGCCAATTATCCGCGTTAAATTGAGAAGAGCTTAAGTTGACGTTTTCAACATAGTTATCGGTGCTATTAGCGGTGCCGCCGTATTCCAGCCAGCTACCGCTTTGGTTATTATAACCTTGTGCGGATAAATTGGCTTCAGCTAAGGTGTTAGACCCTCCTATTTCATTCGGGTTATCATCATATATAAATGTCAAGTTTACTTGTGGAGTAGTGGAATAACCCGATGGAAAAATAGCCCAAAATCGATCAACCGCTTTAAATCCATCGGCTAAACCACTCACCCCCACTGGTAAAGGGGTGTTATTGTCATTGGCAGTCTCCCAGGTAGACATGGTTACCCTGCCAAGAGAATCTTCAACTCCAGCAATTTGTGTTGTTAGTACAAATGGAATTCGCGTTTCCGTTCCTCCCTGTACAGATGGTGTTGTACCAAATGGAACTATATAAGTTTGTCCCACAGATTCTTTAATGTGCCAGATCACTTCATTCTTTTCATTTTCAGAAATGATCATACTGCTTTTATTCAACTCCGTGATAGCGTTGGAGTTTCCATTTTCAATTACAAGTTTCACACTGTCTTGCATTACTACAAATACGCTATCATTTAAAATCATCCTAGTTTGCCCATTTGACAAAAGAGGTAGAAACCATATTATTACCAGTGTGAAACGTTTCATAATGCAATGTTAAGTGTTAAATCTGTAGGAAATCTGTAGAACATTTTTTTGAGCTTATTTTAACGTGAGTATTTTAGGCAAATTATCTCCTACCCACTAATGATGATATTTATCATCGCTGCGTTTTCTTAGTAACAAATGTTTCAAAACACACGTTAACTATTAAGAAATCAACATTTAGATGGTTAAACCACCTACAGATTTCCTACAGATTTCTAATCTAAATTTGTCTCAAACACATATATAAACATCATGAAAACTTATTTTCTATTTTCGCTAAGTATACTATTGATCTTTTGCAGTTGTAAGAAATTTGTAAGTCCAGATCCTGAATGGCAAGTCAGTAAATACAGCGAAGATGAAAGTCACTATGAAGGAAAAATATGTGCGGACTGTCATTATTCTGCTGGAGGTGGAGAAGGTTGGTTTAATCTAGCTGGTACGGCCTATGGAAATACAAACATGGCAGACATTGTTCTTTATTCAGACACTAATTCCAACCCGTTGACAAGAGTGCAATTTGATATGCGTGGCAACGCATATACAAGCGAATCCATAGATTTCAGTAATGGTCTTTATGTTGGTGTTGAAAACTCCAATGGTCACGTAGAATTTATGGATGGCAAAATTTTCTCTGGTCAGTGTAACATGTGTCATGGTAAAGACATGGGAGAAGACATAATAATTAAGTAAAACAGCAATTACCTTAAACCAAAAAATCAACAATTATGAGCTTTATAAAGTATATTCTTGCATCATCCATGATCGTTTTAATGGCAACGACTCCAGAAAACTCCAACAAATGGTTAGTAAATATTGATAATGCTAAAAAAGAAGCCAAAAACACCGAAAGACCTATTCTTTTAAGCTTTCAAGGTTCTGACTGGTGTGCTAATTGTATTCGTCTAGAGCGTTCTCTTTTTGAATCCGAATCATTTAAAAAGTATGCTTCTGAAAACCTAGTATTGCTAAAAGCAGATTTCCCTTCGAGAAAGAAAAACAAACTTTCCGATGAACAAACTGCACATAACGAAAAGTTAGCGGAGAAGTTTAATAAAGAAGGTAAGTTCCCAACGGTAATTATACTTAACGCGGAAGGAGAACAAATAGGTAAGATGACTTACCCTCTCGATTCTCCTGAAAACTATATAGACAACATAAAATCCATCGTTTCACAGTAGGTTTGATGAAAATCTTAACTGGTATTATAAGTTTACTTTTAGTAAAATCGATGTTTGCTTCTTCTTTGATTTCTGTATCAAAGGAAACAAAACTCATGGGAAGCTCTTTTACTTTCACTGCTGTTGCCAATGACAGAAAAAGTGCCGAAGCAAGTATAGAACTTGCCATTAATGAAGTAATTCGAATTGAAAAGTTAATCTCTTCTTGGGATCCAAATTCGGAAACCAGCCAGATAAATAAAAATGCTGGGATAACGCCAGTAAAAGTAAGTGATGAAACAGTGGAACTCATTTCACGTTGTATCAAAATTTCAGAGCTTACGAATGGATACTTCGATATTTCTTTCGCTTCCTTAGATAAGGTATGGGACATGAACAAAACTTATAACAATGTTCTTCCATCTGCAGAAAGCATAGAAATGTCCATTCGCAATATCGGATTCCAAAACATAGAAATCGATAAAAATAAGAGCACTGTTTTCTTAAGAAAAAAAGGCATGAAGATTGGCTTCGGAGGAATTGGAAAAGGATATGCTGCAGATCAAGCTAAGAGAATAATGGAAAATCAGGGAATTAAATCTGGAGTTGTGAATGCAGGAGGAGATTTAATCAGTTGGGGAACTAAACAAAATGGTAAACCTTGGAGTGTTGGAATTGCTGACCCAAAAAATAAGGATCAAGTGGTGTCTTGGTTAAACATAACCAACACCTCGGTAGTAACTTCTGGAAATTATGAAAAGTTCGTGAAAATAAAAGGAGAACGATACTGCCATATCATTGATCCAAAAACGGGCTGGCCTGTGAAAGGATTGCAAAGTGCGACTATAATTTGTCCAAACGCCGAACTAGCAGACGCTCTTGCCACAACCGTATTTGTTTTAGGGGCTAAAGATGGAATAAACCTTATTAATCAACTTAATGGAATTGAGTGCTATCTAATTGATGATGAAGGAAAAGCACACTTCTCTGCAAACCTAAAAAAAGATTATTGGATAGAAAGAAACGTAAATAACATCGAATGAAAAACTTGTTAAATTTAGTATTAGCGTTAAGCGCCACACTGTTATTAACAGTAAGCTGCGTAGAAATAAAGCCATATCAAAAAATGTATTTGAATGACAAGGACATGCAACTATCAGATGATGCTGTTCAAACCTTCGAATCTAATTTTCAAACATACCGGGAAGGTGTGTCTGGTGCAAATGGTGGTAAATCTGGAGGAGGATGCGGATGCAATTAAAAAATATATACTTTGCAGTTTTATTGGCTTTTCCAGGTATTTGCCCTGCAGTTTTTGCCCAAGATTCGTCCAAGGTTAAATTAGAAGATATTGAAGTCAATTTTCTTTATAGTTACTATCAACAAGATGGTAATCACTCCCCTGTTACAGGTGGTAGAGGTACCGAAAAGTTGGACAATAATGCTCCATCTCTCAACATTAACATACCTATTGACTCCAGCAGGTCAATAAATATAGATGGTGGAGTGGACTTTTACTCTTCCGCATCTTCGGATAATATCAATAACCCTTATTTAAACCCTAATCATGTGTCAGGTGCCTCTGGTTTTGACGAAAGAAGTTACGCGTATGTGACATATAAGAAAAAGAAGGGCAAAATAGAAAAAGGAATCACAGGTGGAGCTTCATTCGAATGGGACGTATTTTCTTATTCTGCAGGTGTAAGCTGGAGCATAAACTCAAAGGATAAAAACAGAAGCTTTGGGTTTAAAAGTAAATATTTCTTCGATGACTGGAAGTTAATCTACCCAATGGAGCATCGAATTGGCGGAGTAGAATATTTACCTACTGACAAACGTCACTCCGTAAATACTTCCTTCATCTACTCTACTCATTTAGGAAAGCGACTTACCGCACTTATTGCATGGGATTTTGTATATCAAAATGGAATTCTTTCTACCCCATTTCATAGAGTCTATTTCCAAGGTGTTGACCAATTAGATGCTACCCAAAGAAGTGTCATTGAACGTTTACCTGGGCAACGCATGAAATATCCGTTGGGAGTTCGGTTAAATTACCACGTTACCAACTTTATGATTCTGAAAGGTTTCTATAGGTATTATGCGGATAGTTGGGGGCTAACTGGACATACATTTGAACTTACCGTTCCTTTAAAAGTAAGTCAATCATTAAGACTTTATCCGTTCTATCGATTCAACCAGCAAAATCAAGCGATGTACTTTGCCCCTTATCAGGTTCATAGTGGAAATGAATCATATTACACCTCTGACTTTGACTTATCCACGTTTACTAGTCATAAATATGGAATGGGAATGTCATATGCCCCATTGTTTGGTTTAGCAGAGTTTAAATATTTTAAGGGACGTAAAGCACAGCTAAAATCTATCGGATTACGTTATGCTAATTATAGGCGAAGCGATGGATTAAGAGCGGGTGTGGTAACTTTTGGAGCTCAATTTATGCTAAAACGATAAACATATAATTTCACTTTGGTTATAATAATGCGATTGGTGTACATTTGTATGCTAATCGCATTTCACTTTTAAATAAATGTCAGAAGATCATATTCCAGGAGATAAAGAGTTAATCGTTAAGTTGGCTTTTGAATTAAAGAAACAAGGCCGTTTTGAAGAAGCCATACAAGAGTTCCAGAAGATCCTGAACTTTTATGAGCAAGACGGACAAATTAATCTAATGATCTCCATGTTGCTGAATCGTGAACTAAAAAAATATAAGGAGGCATTACCTTATGCTGAAAAAGCAGTTGAACTATTACCAAAACTTGAAAAGGCGTCTCTAAATCTTTGTCATTGCTATGCGGATTTAGGGATGCAAGACGAGGCAGAAGATGAAATTAGCAGGTATGTACAAAACGGTGGTGTAATTCAACAATATCAGATTCTTTTTGATCAAAACGGCATGAG
>JAHDFW010000092.1 GCA_020627945.1 Cytophagales bacterium | reverse complement strand
CAATTTTCCGTATCGGACAGTAACTTCCTAATTGGAGATACGGCAGTTTTATCGACAGATACTGGGAATGTTTTTATTGAACCGCATATACCATTTTATCAATATACGGATAGCACAAATACGGATTCAATAGATTTAAATCTAAATAATGACACCATTCGTATTCTACTCGATTCACAAAGCATTTTCGTTAATTATGAAATTGACTTTGCAGGAAGCTGTCTAGCGGCAAGTGGCGAATTACATTTAAATGTTACTAACGGGCCACTTAAAGCTTTAATAGATCAAGACTCTATCCAGTCTTGTTTCGGGTATGATTTAGAATTGTTTGGTTATGGTACAGGTGATACAGCCTATAGCTATGAATGGCTTGGTGTCGGAAATACACAAAGAGTAACGGTATCTCCTACTACAGATAGCATGTTCTATTTGTCGGTAGGTGGAATAGATGATTCTGTTTGGGTCATGGTTGGTAAAAACCCCGTAACCGAAGCAAACCCAGGTGGGGACATTTCTTTTACTCAGGGATGTGACACAATTAATGGAGGCTGCAAACCAAATATATTCACGATTGGTCCAGATGTAATTGACACTAGTTTACTCTACTCATGGTCACCCATTATTGGAATGGTGGAATTCGACGCTTTCAAACCAAATCCTACGGTACTAGCAAATATATCAACTACGTATACATTAACTATCACGGATCCAAAAACTGGGTGCTTTGGAAAAGATAATGTTACAATATACATTAATGGTTACTGCGAAGATCAATGGTGTAACGGAATAGATGATCTCACCCAAATAATCATTGACCTTTTCCCTAATCCAGCTAATACCAAATTAATGTTAACCAGTGATAAACTGATTTCTAGTTACGAAATATTTGATTTACTGGGGCATCAGGTAGAATCGAATGTTGTCAATAGTTTTAAACAAGAAATTAATAGTTCTTCCTATGCTGAGGGAGTTTATTTCATGCGGGTTCAGGCTGCTGATCAAGTGATTACAAAAAAGTTTGTAATTAAGCACTAAAATAAACGTTGTGAATAGTAACTTTTACAATATGCATCCGTACAACTCTAAACAAGTCAGGGAGAAAGTAAAGATTGGTAGCCGTCCATTTACACTAATCTTATCTATGAAAAGAAATTTACTTTTTACCCTGGCTTTTCTTTTTTCATTAATTTCATCAAATCTTGTAGCCCAATCTCCTTGGGGAACTCCTGTTGGAAAAACATATTATCCGCTACCAAGCAATCGATCTACAACCAATAGAATTATATACAATGAGGATGATCGTTCGGTTTCTGTAACTTGGACGCAGTCCATCACCCAAATTGCTCAACCAGCTTTTGAACGAGGTGCAGGGTATAATCATATGGACGCTGATGGAAATTGGTTGCATGGCACCGAAGGAGCTTGTAGAATTAACAACGCATGCAGCGGAGAATTTTCTGGATGGCCTGAAATTATTAGCTTTCCTCAACAGCAGTTTGGAGGCAGTGATATAAGTCCCGAATTAATTTTATCACATTCAAACGGCCTTAAGTATATAGCTAGGCCTAATCGAAATACTAACGCATGGAAACCAGTAACAAACCTTATTGTTGACCAAGAAATTTGTGAAGATGGTTATGGTATGTGGCCTCGAGCTGTTAGAGGCGCGGATCGTTATGTGCATATGGTCGCGATAAACCAAGGTTCTGACTTAGGAATTGTTAATCGATGTGATGACGTTACTCTGATTGACAGCCCTTTGATGTATTATAGATCCAGTGATTTTGGTTTAACGTGGGATATGAATAACATCCTACTTCCTGAACTGGAAGACACCTTACGATATCTAAGGTGCGCAGGAGATCAATATGCAATTGCTGCAAATGATGAAGTAGTAGCCGTTGTTATGGCATATGGAGAGCATCCTTGGACCCTTTGGAAATCGTTGGACAATGGTTTAACGTGGAGGGTCACTACAATTTGCAAGAAACACAGAAAAACTAGTTACCGACAGTTTAGGCAATCATCAAAAAACCATATCTGACGGATCACTTGATGTCGTAATTGACGATAATAATGTAGTACACTGCTTTTCAGGAATCACAACTGGAGTCTTTGACAACAGCCCATGGCTTACTAATCAAGTAAATGAGAAAGAACACGGAATCTGGTATTGGAATGACAGTTTTGATAATTTTTGCTCTCCTTCCATCATTGCGCATCAAATCGATTATACCAACGATCAAGGTGTTTTACACCCTTCCCCAATTTATCATTCGGACAGCAATTATGCACCTTTTGATTACAAACCTAGTCCTTCTGACTTCCCTGGAATGTTACATAATGGTTCCGTTTCAATGCCAAGTGCATCGGTAGACGCAAATGGAAATATTTATGTAGTTTATACTGCAGAGGTAGAAGGCACCTATGGCCCATCAGGTGACATGAACGATGAAGAAATCCGTAAAAGGGACATTTATTTGGTTTGGTCTAATGACGGTGGACACTCATGGTCCAAGGAAATTAATATCTGTGCTGAAATAGCATTTCAACAAGAAGGAATTTATGGGTCAGGGCATTTGGATGAAAGCTTTCCTGATGTCCCTCAGCGCGTTGGTTCTGATCAAAAATTACACATCCTATGGAATAGCGACCCATTCCCCGATGCCAACTTTTATGATTACAATGAAATTCCAGAAGTTGAAATAGACTATTATGGATTAGATGTGAGCACATTGATATTCGAATCTGCAACGCAAGTACAACTTGATTCCGTCACTACCAATTTTACGGTTTCCGATACAAACCTTAATGTTGGAGACACTACCATAATCAGTATTGAAAATGGTTTTCTTTGCATGGATCCTTATATTCCGTTTTACGAATACATTTCAGATACAACAGGAATCGTTGATTCGATTGACGTTAATGCATCGAATGACTCCATCAGAGTTATAATTGATTCTAATAGCCTACTGTTGAACTTTGAAACTAAACTGGCAGGTAGTTGTGAAGTTAAAAATCAACGGGTGCTCCTGAATACTACAAATGGCCCATTGCAAGCACATATTGACCCAGATTCCATTCAAATTTGTTTAGGAGATACTATTGAATTATACGGATATGGAAGTGGGGATACTGCATATAACTATGAATGGTGGGGCTTGGACTCTGCTCAATCTATTCTAGTTAGCCCAGATCAAAATACTACGTATTATCTATCCGTTGGAGGTATAATTGACTCTATTTTAGTAAAAGTTGGGGATATTCCTCCAGTGGATGCAGGCGAAAATCAAACTATTAGCTATAGCTCTAATTCAGGTTCCAACTGCTTAAGTTTGCCATTCGTATTTTTAGGCACCCCACAAGATTGGAACTTGTATGATTACAGTTGGTCACCGTTGGTCGGGTTCGATTGGGAAGAGGCTAAAAATCCACAAATAATTGCTCGACCACAAATTTCAACTAGTTACACGCTTACTGTTAGAGATACTGCTACTGGATGTCCAAATTCTGATGAGGTGAATGTGATTGTCAGTGGAGATTTCAACTTGGATTGTTGGCTTTCTGCTCCAGAGGAACAGGTATTAGCTAATATTCAGTTATTCCCAAATCCTGCTCACAATCATATCAATTTGTTTTCCGATTATCCAATTCAGGAATATCAGGTTTATAATGTTACTGGGAACGTGATTGAAGCGAAAACCATTCGCGGAAATGAGGTTTCGATAAATACTTCCAATTGGTCTCATGGAATCTATTTCTTGAAAGTAAAATCTTCTAACCAATGGGTTTCGAAGAAGTTCCTTGTCGAGTAATATGAATTCTGAATTCTCATCCATCTGATAAAATTTGCGTTAGAACGAAAAATCACTTTCAAAATCTTAGAACTATCTTTCAATAAGTACTTTTGTTGCTATTCCTGTTAACTATAAGTTGTTGACTGGAATTTTAACTACCTTTAAGAAAAATATATGTTCAATAAAATTTGGTCTGGCATAGGAGTTCTGGGAGTTGCAATTTTAGCAATGCAATGTACTACTCAATCCAATGATTCTGGATCTAACACCAATGCAGACAGTTCGGCAATAGCTGAATTCACATCAAATAATAACGCAGAAGCCATGGGAAGTTTTGATAGCCATACGATAATGTTTTACAACGTAGAGAATCTGTTCGATACGTTTAATGATCCTCACACGGACGATGATTCATTTTTGCCAGAAGCAGAAAAGGAATGGACCGAAAAACGATTCAACAAAAAAATTAGTAATCTGGCCGATGTTATTATTGCCATTGATGCTGAACCCCCTTCAATCATCGGAATGGTTGAAATAGAAAATAAGTATGTTTTGGAACAGTTGGCTGGGAGTACTTATATCAAGAACTTTAACTACGAAGCAATTCATCATGAAAGCCCAGACGAGCGTGGTATTGATGTTGGATTTCTGTACGACACAGACAAATTCGTGGTTGAGGAGCACTATCCAATTCCCGTAACACTTCCTGAAAATGACAAAACACGTGACATCCTATACGTAAGAGGTTTTTTCAAGGGGGAAGAGCAGCCTTTTCATTTTTTCGTAAATCATTGGCCTTCCAGAAGAGAGGGACAAGAGTTGACAGAACCTAAAAGAGTATTGGCTTCCGAGCAACTTAAATATCATGTAGATAAGATCATGGATGAAGATCGTAATCCAAACATTGTTATCATGGGAGATTTTAATGATTATCCTGACAGCAAAAGCATCTGGGAAACACTTAATGCAAGAAACCATCGTAAACCTAAGGATAATGAATTATTCAACCTAAGTTACGAAATGCACATGGATGATGAGGGAACCTATAACTACCGTGGAGATTGGGTTATGATGGACCAAATGATCATTAGTGGAAACCTATTGAACAATAGAAACGAAAGTTTCCATACAAACAAAGATGGACTTAACGTCTTTAAAGAGAAGTGGATTCTCTATCTAGATAAGAAATATAAGGAGTATAAACCGAATAAAACCTATGGAGGAAACAACTACTATGGAGGATATTCGGACCACCTTCCTATTTACATGAAGCTTAAAAAATCGAAATAACCGAAAATTCCCATACAAAAAGAAAACCCCGATTTTTAATACAAATCGGGGTTTTCTATATAGTATAAGTAAGTTATTTTTTAAGCGGCATCGTCAATTACTAAATAAACCATGGTCTGATTTAGTAACTGATATGCTATTTCTCCAAACGTTGCAGTTGCGGTTACAGGAGTCTTTTTACCTTGAAGTTCTCCATAAAGATAATTTAAGATACAGTTACACGCATATCTTATATTCCCTGCGTCTTTAGGTTGTTGCTTCTCAAACTCAGCCTCATAATTGTCTACTGGAAGAGAAATCTTATACTCGGTGTCTGTAAATATTGGACCATAGAAACTAACCGTTCCTGCCTCCTTATTTACTTCCTGAATACAAGTATTAATAATTGCACCGCCTTTATCATTTGTTAACGGTTGTTGACTGCTAAAATTAACCTTATCGAAATACTCCACAAGGTTCATCTTCTCTCCATTTACAATACAATCCTTCTGTGTAAAGCCATTCTCAACAAACGTAATCGTATCACTGTCAACTTTCTGATCGAAAATATTAACAATTTCTACTCTAGCAACTTTATCGGCTGGTAATTCAATGTGCAGGGCTACTGCGCCTGTTTCATTTTTGGATCCGTTACCAGCATAAACTCCAGCTTTTGCGGATTCAATCAGATCTAAATCAAAACCAGATATAAATCCAACAACAGGGTTTTTGAAAATATCATTGTAATTCAAAGACTTCAAACTGTACTCCGTATGACACTCGGTCCCAGCAGGAATGATCAACATGATAATTCCGTTTTCGAAGCCATCTTCTGCTACAGTATGAATATTTGATGTAGTATATGTACTTACTTTGAAGTTTGTACCTAGGTCGGTAAAGTCGTCCACAAAAACCATTTCTTTTGTGAATTTACCTTCATTTTCGTCCATGAAGTATGGAATGGTCCCCCCAATCCATTGTCCTTCGGGAAGTTTATTTAATGCAGTTTCATCTCCGGTAAGAATTAATTTCCTACCTTCTTGAATCATATTTTTTACCTCTTCTATCGGGTATAATTTTCGTTTCATAATCTAAGACTCGTTTAGTTGGTAGAATTACCAAGATTTAAAAATGGCTTCCATGTCCTTTTGTACCGCTAAGACATATTTTGAGCATAGCGTGTACAAATCTTTACTTGCTGTTTCTGGAGAGATTTTCCCTCTTGAAACATCACTCTTTGACTTATCGACGTGTAATTGTAACACGTAATTGGTAAAACGATGTTTTATATCGCCCCGGACAATTTTAAGCCATTCTTCCCGAGCTATAGGGGGTAATGTTGCTTTCATTAGGTTAAAAATTATTTTACGTTAAACTACGAGGAACAAGTTAAACAAAATATTCTGTCCTCCCAAAAAAATCCTCTATTACACAAAAACTAGCTCAACAAATCACAATGTTCTAAATTAAGCACTCCTACGCTGCTCAAAACCATGGTTTTTCGTATCTTTGCACCTTCAATAATTGAGTTATGGCGGTTAGAATAAAGTTTCAACGAGGAAAATCAGAATTCTACTCAACATTGAGTAAGAGAGTCGATGAATATTTTAAAGAGAATAACATTGGAAAGAATGCGAACTTCGCAATGATGTTTAAAACATTCTTTTTCATTGCTTGGGTGATAGGTTGTTATTCGTTATTAGTAACAAATACACTTAATGCTAGTTTACCTTTGTTCTACGTGGTATTTGCAATTCTAGGTTTAGGGTGTGCTTTTACTGCGGTTAATGTTGGACATGACGCTATTCATGGGGCCTACTCTTCTAAACCATGGGTTAATAAACTTTGGAGTAATACGTTCAATATCTTGGGTGCAAGTGCTTATATGTGGGATAAAATGCATAATCAAGCGCATCATATGAATACTAATATTCAGGATTACGACGAAGATTTGAATTCTATTCCAATAATTCGTTTATCTCCCGATCAAAAATTAAGACCTATTCAAAAGTACCAGCATTTATACTCTCCATTATTCTATGGATTAGGATCTTTGGCATGGGTATTTTTTAAGGACTACAAGAAGTTCTTTTCTAATGATATTGGAGGGATAGTAAATAACCACTCATTTATGGACGGTGTAATGTTATTCTTCTGGAAGTTCGTTTACTATGCAATTTTTATCGTAGTTCCATTTACGGTTATTGAACTTCCTTGGTACCATATTTTAGGTGGTTTTTTAATTATGCACTACTTCGAAGGGTTGGCATTAGCTATTATCTTTATGCTAGCACATCTTGTAGAAGGATTGCATTTCCCAAAACCAGTTGAAGGAAATATTGAAAACAAATGGGCTATTCACCAGTTGCAAACTACAGCTGATTTTGCTCCGAATAACTTCTTTGCAAAATTTTTTACGGGGGGATTAAACTTCCAAGCAGTACATCACTTGTATCCAAAAATCTGCCATACACACTATCCTGCTCTTTCTAAGATTTTGGAAAAAACAGCAAAGGAATTTGATGTGCCTTACGTAATTAATCCTACGTTCTTTGGGGCTCTAGCTTCACACTTCAGATTTATGAAAATGGCTGGAACTGTTGAAGAATTTAGATTCGTTGAGCCAGCAGCTTAATCGTAGAACTTATTCGATTACTTCTAACAAGGTTCTGAAGGCAATGTATTTGCCTCCGAATTTACTTTCTGTTTCTTTCTGTAAAGCAGGAGCATACTTTGTTTGATATTCATCAAGGTTAGCTTGTTCTTCACACAGGTATTGAACTGAATAGTTAATTCCATCGTCTGGATGGTTTAGAACTTTGGTAAATCTTTTTTCTTTAAAACAACCCGTGTTCATAACCTCCGGAATGTGAACTTCCTTCATCCATTTAAGCCACTCCTGCTCTATTGATGGTTCTAAACTGAGGGTTACGTTATATACTATCATAACATTAATTTAAGGTCATAAAAAAAGCAGGTTTTAAACCTGCTCGATTCTTTTGTTATCTTCGAATTACAAGAACAACGCGATTCCCATTCTTAACACAGTTGACTTAGAACGCAAGTAATAATCTGCATTGGTCTCAATTGCCCATTTATCTGATAATGCCCAATCGTAACCAAGTCCAGCGCTTACGTCAATCCAATTGAATTTTGTAGGAACAAAAGCTCGAGTACGTAAGAACATTCCACCAAAAGGATATAATCTAACCCCTGGTTCCAAAGCTGCTGTTTTTAATCCAGAACTATAGTTGAAGCCCAAACCTACTGCAAAATTATTAGCGGCGAAATAGTTTAGGTCCAATGATGGTTGAATATTCCCAAAACTACTCCCGGGTGTACGATACACATCAAATCCAAAGTTGGCCTGTACATTCCCTTGATCCTTCTTAATTTTTTGCGCTTCAACAGTCATTAATAAACCTGCAACCAACGTTAAAGCAATTGTAATTTTCTTTAGCATGTAATTTAATTTTTTGGTGTTATTGAAGGACAATTTAAGCAATAACATGTTTATAGCCACCATATATTGAACAAAACGTGTTCAATTAAACTAAAAATGAAAAATAAATTGATTAATTAACTCCGTAACGGATTAGAAACGAATACCAATTACAAGGATATCATCGATTTGTTTTGAGCTTCCTCTCCACTCTTCAATTGTTCTATCCAGCATTTGCTTTTGCTCTTCCATTGGGTTCTTATGTATTTCCTCCAGATAGTTTCTGAATCTCTTATACATAAACTTACGCCCTTTTGGTCCACCAAACTGATCTGGATAACCATCAGAGAAGATATAATACACGTCTCCTTCCTGAATTTCGAAAGTATGGTTAACGAAGTCCTTTTCTACATCTTGGAACACTTCAATTGCATGCTTATCAGCCTTAATCTGATCAATAACACCATCACGTACGTAGTACATTGGGTTATTCGCACCTGCCCATTCCAATTTCTTACGAGCTTTATCTATTCTAATGATTGAAACATCCATTCCATCCTTAGATTTAGAAGATTCAGCAGATTTGTTAGAAACACCTTTACTTACTTCATGCAGAATTTCAGAAGGCTTCTCTAAACCTTGCTCGTTAACTGCCTTATTCAACAAGTTAGAAGATACCAATGACATAAACGCCCCTGGCACACCATGACCTGTACAATCTGCAGCCGCTACTAGAACAGAATCTTTAGTGTCCTCCATCCAATAGAAATCACCTGATACAATATCTTTTGGCTTAAATAGAATAAAGGCATCTTTCAAATGTTCCTTAACATAGTTATCTGGTGGAAGAATCGTATCCTGAAGACGTTTCGCATAACGAATACTATCCGTTACATCGTCATAAAGTTTCTCCAACTTCAGGTTCTTCTCCTCAATTTCTTGTTGTTGTTTAACAACCTCTGCCGTACGTTCTCTTACTTTCTCCTCCAGTCCACTTGTCAAGTCCTTCAACTCATCACGCATTTTCAATAACGCGTATCCTAATGTGTCCTCATCACTTAAAGGTGCGTATTCAGCGTTAAATTGTCCAGCTCCCACCGCACGTGAGAAATCCGTCTGTCCTTTGATAGATCCGACAAGTTTATCGAGCGCATTTGCCATTTCACCAATCTCATCATTACGTTCGATGGTTTGTTCTTCAGGCAATACACCAAGACTCATTTTCAAAAGCAAGTCTTTTAGAGAGTTTACTGGCTTCACAATCATTCTTACGGTAAAGAATGCTATTAGAATACCACCAATTACTAGAATAAATCCAGAAATAGTTACAACCGAAGATAGTCTCTCCATGGAGTTCACCATTCGATCGTTACTTTGGCGGCTATTTTCTTTATGAAACCTTATCAGTTTATCTAGATGTTCAGTAATTACATTTAATTGCTCATACACCATCCCCCCTGGCTCCATCGACTCATCTGTTTCCCCACGAATCATCAAATCACTGTAGTCCGCCATGGAACCAAGCATGCCCATTATTTCTCGTTGATAGGAAATTAGATCATCTATTTCATGGAAGATGTCTTCAACTTCTTGCTGTTCTTCTGGGCTCCAGTTAACTGATAATGCTCTAATACGATCTTCAACTTCTGGGATTTTTTTAGATTGAATCTCTCTTAACTCACTCTTTTCTTTGGCATCATCTCTACTTGGGAAATACACCCAGTAATAGAATAAACCTTTAGATTGGATAATAAGAAGGTTAAGATCATCCAAAGCTTCCATGGAAGGAGTTCGGACATTTCGAATTTCGTCGTTAAGCTGATTAGATTGCTTTACGGTATAGAACGTAAGTAAAAAAACTGTGAGGGTTAATAGAATTAAAACACCGAAACCGGCACCTATTTTCCGTCCTATGGTAAATCTCATACTATATACTAGTTTTTCCCTTCTTGAATTTCTTTTAGCTTGGCGTTGTACATCTCGGATTTCTCCATATCGTTCAAGCTAAAATGAACTCCACCAAGTCCCATTAATACTTCCGTATTATTCGGGTCTAGTTCATGAGCCTTATTGAAGTAGGGAAGAGATTTTTTAAACAGTTGGATACATTGTTCCTGAATATCGTTTAGTGCAAAAATATCATCATCATCATCATCCATGTTGTTCATAATATTTACAGCATGGTTGTAGTACAATAACGCTAGATTATAATTTGCACGCATGTGGTTAGGGTCCTTTTCAATAATCCCTATGTAAACTTTCTCTGCTTCGTCAGTATATGTTTGAGCATTTTGACGATCTACCTCTGCTTTCTTCTCGTAAAGTAGTGCAAGTGTTACTCTGTATTCCAAATCTTCTGGATTCAAAGTAATAGCTTTTCTTAATTCTGTTTCAAGCTCCGTAAGTTGTCCTCTTTCCAACTTATAGCTTATGTACATTTCGTTAAGGTCCTTAGCAAGAGGGTGCTTTTCTTTTCCTTCTTCAAGGATTTCGAAACACTTCTCTACTTCATTTTTATCATGGTAAATCTTAGCCATGAAGAAGTACAATAATGGATCATTATAGTCTTTTAGTCTTACCTCATCAAGATACTTAATCGCATTATCAAAATCCTTGATCATATATGCACTATATCCAGTGTAGAAAATAACCTTGTCCTCTACAGCCGTAGGATCCATTTTTCTATTTATCTCCACATATTGACTGTAATTGTCATAAGCTCGATCAAATGCTTGGGCCTTAAGAGCTAATACTGCATCATTATAAATGGTATTCAGCAAGTATTTAATCATTTTATCACAATCCGCAGCAAACTCGCTCTTTGGATCCAGTTCAATAGACTTGTTCAGTCCATCAATAGATAACTTACGGAAAGATGATTTAGGGTCAGTTGACTGCTTTGTTTTATATAATTGCTTATAAATGAAGCCATAGTAGTACCATGTTTTAGCCTCACTAGCTAATTTCTCATCTAAAACAGCCTGATCTATACTTACTTGTGCTTTATCATAGTCACCACCCTGAGCACTCTTAGCAGCATCATTCACAAGATCCTGCGCGAAAGCACCCGTGGTTACCACGAACATTAAGAACAATATGTATAGTAATCTTTTCACTATATTAATTTATTACTCTACTCGCCATAGGCTCTAATTGAGCACTTACGGTTAGTGAGTATTTAGACATTGTCTTTTTGTTTAATTCAAATACCTGTTTAGGCCCTTGCATAACCAAATTAATGGAAGAACCTTTTTCTATTAGACCCGGAGAGTCAGATATAATCAAAGTACTCCAAGAATCAACCTTACCAACTGCACCAGCTAGACTAGAACTTTGTTTGGTAGGAATATATAGCAAATGACATTTCGCAATATCACTTGTACTAGAGAAATTCACCACTTTATATGGCTGAATCCCAATGTTTCTATCTTTAAGCTTAATGGTAAGAGCGTCTGCGATTTTCTGGTCATTTAATACACCAATAATAAAATCACCACTCTTATAAGATGAAGGCCACTCTACGTACTTAGTGAACGACTTAATATAACGTACTTTCATAGCAGTAGTATAATCTTGTGCGTCTGTACTAATCTTTACAGAAAACACCAGAAGTGCAAATGCTAGCGATATGTGCTTCAAATACGTCATTTATAAGCTCTCAGTTTTCACCAAGTCAACACAAATATATAGAAAAACAATTACTGTTCCAATTTTCAATTGCATGAAAAATAAATTTCCCAATTAACCTATAGATAGCTCCAATTCCAGATCGTCGATTTTGAATTTCTCTCCATTAGAAATTTCGTTTTCAACATTTAGTTTATCGGCTTGTGTTTCAGTACAAATGTAATCCGAATAACCATCCAAGGTTTGAGAAAGTTCTGGTTTGAAGAGAATCGCAATATTGATACGATCTTGAACTTCTAATCCTTTATCTTTTCTCATGTTCTGAATACGATTAACCAATTCCCGTGCCAAACCTTCACTTTTCAACTCTTCTGTTAAGGTAATATCCAACGCTACGGTTAATCCATTCTCTGAAGCAACTAACCATCCTGGAATATCTTGTGAAGCAATTTCAACATCTTCTAGCTTCAACGTAACTGGATTTCCATCTACGGTTATTTCTTTTTCTCCTTTCTCAATCTCACGAATATCCTCCTGCGAGAATTTAGATACTTCTGCTGCTACTGCCTTCATTTGTTTACCAAAAACTCTACCAAGCTTAGCAAAATTAGGCTTAATGGTCTTTACCAATACATCAGAATCTTCAGACAAGAATTCGATCTCTTTTATATTAACTTCCGTACGAATAAGATCACTTACTGCAGAAATCTGACCCTCAAAGGCTTCTCCCTTCGAAGGAATCATAATTTTCGATAATGGCTGACGAACTCGAATATTCTCTTTTCTTCTCAACGAGTGAATTAATGAAGAGAATTGCTGAGCATATGCCATTCGTTCTTCCAACCTTGTATCTATTTTAGAGTCATCCGCTTTCGGAAAGTCTGCTAAATGAATAGACTCAGATGTATCCAAACCAGTAACTGCATTCAAGTCCTGAAATAATCGCTCCATATAAAATGGTGCAATTGGTGCTGCTAATTTAGAAATCGTAGCTAAACAGGTATACAAAGTTTGATATGCAGCCTGCTTATCTTCATTAGATTCGCTCTTCCAGAAACGTTTACGGTTCAATCGAACATACCAGTTACTTAGGTCATCGATAGTATAATCCTGAATCAATCGACCTGCCCTCGTTGGTTCGTAAGCTCCATATGCTTCATCCACATTTTTAATCAAGGAATTCAACTTAGAGATAATCCAACGATCGGATTCAGTACGATCTTCCATTGGAATTTCACCTCCTTTATAATCAAATTCGTCAAGGTTTGCATAAAGTGCAAAGAATGAATATGTGTTTTTTAGTGTACCAAAGAATCTTCTTTGCACTTCCAACACACCATTTTCATCAAACTTCAGGTTGTCCCAAGGTTGGGCATTAGTAATCATATACCAACGAGTAGCATCGGGACCGTATTTATCTATCGTAACAAATGGATCTACGGCGTTCTTAAGACGCTTGGACATTTTGTTTCCAAACTTGTCTAGCACCAATCCATTGGCAATTACATTTTTGAATGCAACACTTCCAAACAGCATGGTAGAGATCGCATGTAAGGTAAAGAACCACCCTCTTGTCTGATCTACACCCTCAGCAATGAAATCTGCTGGAAATCCCCATTGCATATTATTTACATCAACTTCTCCTTTATAGAAGTTTTGAGCATAAGGCATCGCACCCGAATCAAACCATACATCAATCAAATCTGGTTCGCGATACATCTTTTCTCCTGATGCACTTACTAAAATTACATCATCCACATATGGTCTATGTAAATCAAAATCCTCAGAAAGTTGCTCGTCCATAAACCCTGCGTCTACAGATTTTTGAACTTCTGCTTTTAATTCATCTAATGTACCAATGCAAATCTCTTGTTTTCCATCTTCGGTTCTCCAAATAGGCAATGGAGTTCCCCAATAACGTGAACGAGAAAGATTCCAATCTTGAAGGTTTTCTAACCAGTTTCCAAATCTCCCTGTACCTGTAGAAGCTGGCTTCCAGTTAATCGTATTATTATTAGCGATTAATTGATCCTTTACTGCTGTGGTTTTAATAAACCAAGAGTCCAAAGGATAATAAAGTACTGGCTTATCTGTACGCCAACAATGAGGATAACTATGCTCATACTTCTCTACTTTAAAAGCTTTATTGGCCTTCTTAAGCATAATCGAAATTTGAACATCCGCTGATTTATCTGGCGCTTCTCCATCCTTGTAATATTCGCTCTTCACGTACATGCCAGCGAAGTCAGTAACTTCTTGCACAAACTTACCTGTTCTATCAACAAGTGGAATATCATTACCTTCTTCATCCTTCACCATAATTGGAGGGATTCCAGCCTGATTAGCAACCATAAAGTCATCCGCACCAAACGTTGGGGCAATATGTACAATTCCAGTACCATCTTCTGTAGAAACGAAATCTCCAGGAATCACTTTAAAAGCTGGTTTTTCTGGCTGCACGTAAGGCATAAGTTGCTCGTATTCGATTCCTAACAACTCTTCACCCTTCTTTTCTTGAACAATAGACCAAGGAATTACTTTGTCTCCTAAGTTATAATCTTCGAAAGATCCATTTTCTCCTTCTGGTTTAAAAAACTTACCTACAAGATCCTTCGCAAGTATAGCGAACATTCGTTCTCCAGTATACTGATTAAATGTATCTACTTTTACATAAGTAATCTTCTTACCTACTGCAAGAGCAGCATTGGAAGGAAGAGTCCAAGGAGTAGTAGTCCAAGCAATAAAGTAAGACCGTTCTGTATCTTTAATTTTGAATTGCGCAACGCATGAAGTATCCTTAACATCTCTGTAGGTTCCTGGTTGATTTAGCTCATGAGAACTTAACCCTGTTCCAGCTGCAGGTGAAAAAGGTTGGATTGTATATCCCTTATATAATAGGTCTTTATTGTAAAGTTCTTTAAGCAGGTACCAAACAGATTCCATGTAACGCTTATCAAACGTAATATATGGATC
>JAHDFW010000091.1 GCA_020627945.1 Cytophagales bacterium | reverse complement strand
GAATAAAAAAACACGTTTAGATCATTGACCTAAACGTGCTTCATTATCGAATTAAGATTCGTATTTATTTCTTCTTCTTACGTTGGTTGTAGCTAGAGCTTTGAGTCGACTTATTTGGTTTAAATTCGTATCCTCCTTTTGAACTTTTCTTCTTTTTCTTACTAGCACTGCTCTTTTTTTCCTGATTATGGCTTGAGCTTTTCATTGTAGTATTCGGAGTAGGTTTATAATCCGTTTTGGAACCAGATTTCTTAGTCGTTTGGGCATTTACGGCCACTGCACAGAACAAAACAAATGCTGGGATTAATAATAGCTTTTTCATACGATTTAAAGTTTTTAACGATTTCAAATATATCTATGTCAGCGCATTAATCCAAAAATAATGCCATAGTTCTCAAGCCTTGGAAAAAATAATGCCTCTTTTTTTATGGAATTTTTAAGGTTTTTGCATCTGATAAGAGAACCTCATCAAAATCATCAAAATGAAAAGAGTATTTAAGCAAACTATTGTGGTATTTATTTGTCTGACGTTTATTACTGCATGCTCAATGCCTTCCAAAACCAAATGTGGCTGTGCAGGAACAACAAAGGTTAAGACTAAAAAAAGAAAAATGAGAAGTTAAGTTCTAGAGTGTATTTATAGAATTACTCAAAAACCACAAGCACGTCATTTTTATCAACGTTTGTACCTTGAGTGGTTAAAATACTTTTGACAACGCCATCAGTGGGTGATTTAAGCACATTTTCCATTTTCATAGCTTCCAAAATCAGTAATGGATCACCTTTAGAAATGGTTTGTCCTTCAGAAACTTCAATAGATATTACTGCTCCAGGCATAGGAGCCTTAAGTTCACTCACTTTAGAAGAAGAAGCCTCATCAATTCCCATTTTCTCAAGTAATTGTTCCAAAGTATTTTTAGCTTTTACTTCATAAATGTTTCCATTTACCTTTATGGAAAATAGATTTTGATTGTAGTTGCTTTCTACAAGTTCGATTTCGTACGATTTATTGTCTTTAAGCACATGGTATTTGCCTTCACCAACCTGTGAAACATCGATTCCTTGATCAGTTTTGTTAGCTTCTAACTGGAATTTATATTTTTCGTTTACGCTGTACTCCATCATGACACTTCAATTTTAGCCCAATATTAAGAAATTTTGTATTAATATTCTTAATTCTGTTAATTTTGAAAATCATATATGCGCATTGCAATTGTTATAAATACATCTTGGAATATTTTTAATTTCAGGAAAAATCTGGTCCTTACTCTTCTGGAAAAGGGACATCAGGTGATTGCAATTGCTCCGCAAGATGCACATTCTGAGCATTTAGTTAGTTGGGGGTGTGAATTTTTTCCTTTAGAAATGGAAAATAAAGGTACTAATCCAGTACAAGACTTAAAATTAATTCTTGAGCTTCGAAAGATTTATTTAAAGGCCCGACCGGATGTAATCTTACAGTATACGATTAAACCTAATATTTACGGGTCTATTGCGGCAAAAAGGTTAAAGATTCCTACGGTATGCAATGTTTCTGGATTGGGTACGATTTTTATACATCCAGATCGTACTAGCTCCAAGGTGGCTAAGCGTCTCTATAAGTATGCATTCAAATTTCCAGCAAAAGTATTTTTTCAAAACCCTGATGATCGTGATTTATTTTTAGACGAAAATCTTATAAAACCTTCTAAAACAGGCTTATTGCCTGGTTCTGGAGTTGATTTAACTTATTTCAAGAGAGAGGAAGAGTATGAACGAAATGAGGTGTTCACTTTTCTAATGGTGTCTAGAGCACTTTATGATAAAGGAACTGTTGAATATGCTCAGGCAGCAAAACTGTTGAAGGAAAAATATGGGGGTAAGGTTCGATGTTGTTTGTTAGGTAAATTAGATGATTCTAGGGGATCTGTTGCGAAAGAGGAAATCGAAGAATGGTTAAATAGTGGGATTTTAGAGCACTTGGGAGTTACTGATAATGTTAAGTCGGAACTTCTTAAAGCCGATTGTGTTGTTTTACCGTCTTATAGAGAAGGCACACCAAGAACGCTGCTTGAAGCCATGGCTTTAGCAATACCAATAGTCACAACGGATGTTCCAGGCTGTAGAGAGACTGTGATAAATGAGAAAAACGGTTATCTTTGCGCTCCGTTATCGTCTCAGGATTTATTTGAAAAGATGGATCGTGTTTTTAATCTCAATTTTGAGGAATTGAAAACAATGGGAAAGGAAAGCCGGAAATTAGCCGAACAAAAGTTCGATGAGAAAATAGTTATTCAATCTTACTTAGATATAATAAATGCAGTTTGTTAAGCACGAAATTGAGGGCGTTTTTGAAATTTTCCCGCGAGTTTTTGATGATAAAAGAGGCTACTTTTTTGAATCGTTTCGGGACGATCTTTTCAAACAAAATGGGATAACCGTCGATTTTGTGCAGGATAATGAATCTTTATCTTCCAAAGGAGTCTTAAGAGGGTTGCACTTTCAGAAACCACCTTTTGCACAGGATAAATTGGTGAGGGTTATCAATGGAGCAGTACTAGATGTTATTGTGGATATTAGAAAAAGTTCACCCACGTATGGTAAGCATGCAACTTTTGTCGTGGATGCCAAGCGGAAAAATATGGTTTTTGTGCCCAAAGGTATGGCTCATGGTTTTCTTACCTTAGAAGACCATACTGTGTTTAGCTATAAATGTAGCGACGTATACAATAAAGAGTCTGAATCAGGGTTATTATGGAATGACCCACTGCTAAATATTGACTGGGGAGTAGCAGATGGGATTATTTCGGATAAAGACAGAGAATGGTCAGGAATTAAAGACTTTGATTCTCCGTTTGACTAAAATCGATAGGTTTAAAGTTGTATTAAACGTAATAAATAAAGTGATAATGCGAATTAGCTTTACTAAAATATTAATCGGGATTGTGATTGCAGGAGTCATGTCTTCGTGTGGATTTCACACACAACACTACATGTTTAGGATTCCTGAAAGTAAGTTGAAGGATGAAGAGTCTCTTTTTGAATTTAGTGAGGATAACTATATCCTTCAGATCAATGACTGGTTGAATATTAGCGTCTATACCAACGATGGAGAGATTCTGATTGATCCAAATAATGAACTTTCCCGAGCTATTAATGTTGGGAACGGGATGAATAATCGTGCCAATAATAAGGAAGAAGATTACCTTGTATTACAAGATGGTACTGTACGTTTGCCTCTTGTTGGATATGTTCAGGTGGATGGAAGAAGTATTGTAGATGTAGAATTTGAATTACAACAAAAATTTGCTGAGTACTATGTAGAACCTTATGTTCGTATTAAACCACTAAATAAAAGAGTATTGCTTTTTACAGGACAAGGAGGAAAGGTGATTCCTCTGGCTAATGAAAACATGAATTTATTGGAAGTTCTTGCTTTAGGAGGGCAAGTTTCCACTGGTTCTAATGCAGAAAATATTAGGATCATTAGAGGAGATCTTCGAGATCCGGAAGTACTAGTAGTTGATTTGTCGACGGTAGAAGGATTGACGAAAGCTAACTTAAGAATACTTCCCAATGATGTGATTTATGTTCAAGCGAAACGTAATGCGTTACGAGAATCTGTTCAAGATATTGCACCAGTTGCACAGATATCCAGTACGTTAATAACATTATACTTTACAATTACACGTATCTTTACGAATTAAATATTAGGATTCAATTCATTTGTTTTCACGGTGTTTAAAGTATATTATTGCCAATTAGTACAGAGGTGCCGTAAAAACGTCTCCAATTAATGGATGCAACCAATCTAAATAGCGAACAGGAAAGTGATCAACAAATTGACTTTAGAAAGTTGATTAATGTGTTGATTAAAAGCCTGATATGGATCCTGTTAATCGTAACTCTAGCGATAGCAGGAGGTGTTTTTTATTTGCGTTGGACAAAAAAGGTCTATCAGTCATCTTCTTTATTGAAAATTAAGCAGACAAACGAAAGTAGTACTCTTGGTTTTCAGAGTTTTGATTCTAGAAATGAACTGGCAGGAGAAATTGAGTTGATAAAATCTCCAATTATCTATGATCAGGTTATTGAAAACCTGAATCTCTATGTAACTTATCATGCTCAAGGAAATGTTTTGGATGACGAAAGGTTTCCCAAAGGCCCGGTGGAAGTAACGGAATACGAAGTTCTCGATAATCGAATATATCATCGTAATTTATATCTGAACTATATTGATGACGAAACTTACGAGTTGTCGTTTCTTATAGGTGATCAGGAATATTCTTTTAAGCAACGATTTAATGAGGTAGCTTCTAACAACTTCCTTAAGATGAAGTTGACCGTGTTGAATAAGCAACAGTTGATGTCCGAAAATAACTTTATTCGTTTTCATACTCTTGGTTCATTAAGAGGGTATCTAGCTTCACATATAGATGTTGATATTAATAAACGAACCAATACCATACGTATCAAGTTTGTTGATTTCAATAGATTTAAAGCTAGAGAGATCGTCAATCAAATTGATAGTGCTTATTTAAAGCACACGTTGGAAACAAAGAAATTAATAAACGAGCAGACCATTGCCTTCTTGGAGGGACAAATAGAAAAGACTGGCTCTATGCTTCAGAATTCGATTAACGAATATCAAAATTTTTCGTCTAAACATCTTACAGTAGATATAAAGCAAGATTTCGGGAGAGGGATTGCTAGAATTTCGGAAATTGATGAATTGATTTTGGAAAACCGGTATGAGGGTAAAATTCTCGAAAATGTTAAGAACTTGGTAGGCCAGGGTAATATGAAAGAAGCTTTGTATCAACTTAAAGTTTTTGGCATGGAGGATTTAGCTGGTAATTTTGAAAAACTCGAAAATTCCATTGATAACCAAGAGCAAGTTACTAAAACAGCAACCGAAAAGTCTTCCGCGTATCAAATCAACAATCGGCAGAGAGAAAAGGCGCGTCAAAAATTAATAGAATCGGTAGATCAGTTTGTAGAAGCGAATGAAATTCAACGAAAAGAGTTGGTGACAAGAAAAAATGCTCAGAATCAAGAGCTTTTTGAAATGCCGGAGAAACTGATAGAAAGTGATCGCATAGATCGAAATTATCAGTTACATCAGCAGTTTTATAGCATGTTGAATAGAAAGAAAATTGAATTTGAAATAGCAAAGGCAGGTATTGTTCCTGAATTTAAAATATTGTCGTCTGCTTCATTGCCAGAAACACCAATTAAACCGGTGGAAGTAATTATTTATCTTTACTGTGTAGTAGCGGCATTTTCCGTAGGTTTTTTGTTGGTGGTGATTCGTTATTTTCTTCAGAATACCATAGTATCTCCGAAAGATGTTGAAAGGCTTACTCAGGTGCCTATTGCAGGAGTAGTTCCTCGTTATGAAAAACAGAAGATGGAAATTTCGTTATTGATAGTGGATCAAAATCCAAAATCAATAATAAGTGAGGCGTTTAGAACCATCCGTACCAATCTAGAATTTATCTCTTCGTTTAAAGGGAAGTTGTTGTCAGTTACCTCAACGATAGGAGGCGAAGGTAAAACATTTGTATCTATTAACCTTTCAGGGTCTATAGCTCAATCTGGATTAAGAATTGTACTTCTTGATCTAGATATGAGAAAACCGAAAGTCCACTTAGCATTTGGTCGCGAAAACCATAAGGGAATGAGTACCATTTTAAGTGGTAAAACTGAGATTCAAGAATGTGTCCAAAATACGTCAATAGAGGGGTATGATTTTATTTCGGCTGGTCCAGTTCCACCTAACCCTTCAGAATTAATTCTTAGGAAAGAATTTGATCAAACTATTGAGAAACTGAAGGAGATGTATGACGTTATTATGATTGACACCCCCCCAACTGGATTGGTTACTGATGGTGTATTAATCATGAAGAAAATAGACATTCCGTTATATGTTGTAAGATCAGAGTATACTAAACTTGGCTTTGAAAAGAATATTAACAAACTCTATCATAAAAGCGGCTTTAAAAAATTGTCTGTCATTATTAATTCTGTGAAGCAAGGAGGTTATGGTTATGGCTACGGTTATGGCTATGGTTATGGCTATGGTTACGGAAACGGGTATTACGAAGAGGATAATGAACTTGGTTTTTTTGCTAGATTGTTCAAACGGAATTCGTAAAACATTGCGAACTTCATATTAAATAGTTCCATGGGGATATTTTCATTTTTCGGAAAACAATCTTTAGATCCGTTAGCACCACCGCTTACGGACATGCATTCTCACCTTATTAATGGAGTTGATGATGGATCGGAGACGTTGGACCAGTCTTTGGAACTATTGTCAAAATTTGCGGAAATAGGTTACTCTAAAGTAATTACAACACCGCATATAATGGGGGACTTTTATAAAAATTCGGCTGATAACCTACTTCCCAAACGTGATATAATAAGGGAAGAGTTGTCTAAAAGGAACATCAATATTGAGTTTGACTGTGCGGCAGAATATTACCTTGATGAGTTTTTCATTAAAATGCTACGCGAGAATAAGGAATTGCTTTCGTTTGGAAAGGAAAAGTATGTTTTGTTTGAGACATCTTTTATGAACAAACCTATTCAAATGGATGAGGTGATATTTGAGTTAATGTCGAATGGTTATAAACCTGTACTGGCACACCCAGAAAGGTATTTTTACTTTCACGGAAGTTACGAGAGCTATCAAGAATTGGCAAGCAAAGGAGTGCTGCTACAGATTAATATTAATTCATTGACGGGCTATTATTCGAATGGGATTAAGAAGATATGTGAAAAATTGATAGATGATGGAATTGTTCATTTTATGTCCTCTGATTGTCATAATCTGAAGCATTTTGGTATTACTGATCAGGCTCGTCAGGAGAAATATTACCATAAAGCAATGGAGCTACCATTGATCAATAAACACGTAATTTAAACCAGAATGACTGTATTACTTACTGGTGCAACAGGTTTAGTAGGAACTTTTATCCTTGAGCAACTTTTGTCAAAGGGCTTTAAGGTTAAGGCATTGGTAAGGAATATTCCGGCAGCAGATGCTTTTCAATTTTCCACTGAAGGCGTGCAGTGGGTGCAAGGTAATATTTTGGATGTGGTTTCTTTGAATGATGCCATGGATGGAGTAAACTCCGTAATCCATAGTGCGGCGGTGGTTTCATATGCATCTTCCAGAGAGGAAGAGATGTATAAAACCAATGTAGAGGGAACGGCAAACGTCGTAAATAGTTGTCTAGTTAAAGGGGTTCAAAGGTTGTGTTACATTAGTTCTGTTGCGGCATTAGGCACACCAAAAAAAGAAGAGAAATTTACTGAAAAACTAAGTTTCGATGAGTCAAAGTCGCATTCAGCATATTCGTTTTCTAAATTTTATGCAGAGCTAGAAGTGTGGAGAGCAATGGAAGAAGGACTTAATGGTATAATCTTGAATCCAAGCATCATTTTGGGCCCTGGGAATTGGAATGCAGGCAGTACTAAACTTTTTAAATATGTTTGGGA
Source organism: Cytophagales bacterium (assembly GCA_020627945.1). Classification (GTDB taxonomy): domain Bacteria; phylum Bacteroidota; class Bacteroidia; order Cytophagales; family JAHDFW01; genus JAHDFW01. Next base: position 7,653 of record JAHDFW010000091.1, on the reverse strand, counting down.
TGAGAATAAATACTACATTTCAGGAGGATATAATTTTGTAGATGTGAGAGATGTAGCTGAATTGTCAGTGAAAGCACTCCTTTCTGATCAACGTGATCAACGTTATTTATTAACAGGTTTTCAGTCGACCTACTCGGATTTGTTCACCTCTATAGGAAAAAACTTTGGAAAACGAGCTCCTTTTAAGAGAGCAGCACTTTGGCAAAAGAAACTTCTTAGATTGTGGAGTAATATTAAGACGTTTTTTACAGGAGGAGAACCTCTTATTACTAGAAATGCTATTCAAAAATCTGAAGAATTTCCAGAGTTTAATAACTCTAAAATCCTAGAAGCATTACCTCACGAATATAGAAATAAGGAGGAGTGCCTAGAATGGTCTTGTCAGAGACTAAAAGCAAGATACTCGGAGTAATTCTATTTTTTTCGAATTAGAAATACAGCTAATAAGATCACGCAAACACCTATCAACTGAGGTGCACCAAACGCTTCTTGGTCCTGTAATCCCCAAAATATAGAAACGACAGGCATTAGATAAGTTACCGAAGCCGCAAAAATAGCGGATGTACGTTGGATTAATGTCATAAACAAGATGAGGGCCATCGCACTACTCGCAAATGATAAAAGTAACGTATATCCCGCTGATATAGTGGCTTGTTCAGAGCTCCAAACCGCTTCCCAACCTCCTGTGCTAAAGAAAATCACCCCCGCTATAGGACAGATGCACATCAAAGATAAACTAGCTACGTCGATGGATTTAACATCCTGAAACCAGTCTTTCAATATATTCGTATTTAAACCATACATTACCGTTGCTAAGACCACGAGCAATGCATAATAGTTTATATCCATCTCGAATCCATTACCGCCATATAATACAAGGACGATACATCCAATCATTCCCACAACAACTCCCAATACCTTGAAGATTGGAAATTTTTGTTTCCAAAGAAGAACTCCTGTAATTAGCGTAAACAACGGAGATAGAGAGTTAAGAATTCCAGAAACTGAACTTTGGATATGAGGCATTGCTAAAGCAAACAAAAATGACGGCATTAGGTTACCAATACTTCCAGCAACCAAAAAGTACTTAAGTCTACTTTTAGGAACATTCTTTAATGCGCGTATTGCGAATGGAAGCAAGAATAATCCAGCTAAAAACACCCTTAGCGAAGCTACATGAACAGGACTAAGCCCTACAACGGCTTGTTTAATAAGAATGAATGAACTACCCCATACTAGTGAAAGAACGATCAGTAAGAGCCAAGATTGAATGTCTACCTTATTTTTCGTCATAAGGCATAAGTCTTATTGACGCTTTCGAGTATTTCAAATATCTCTGCCGGATTCATGCTTTCTACCAGCCTTGTTCTAATAGGTTTAAAGTTTCTAAGCCCCCTGAAGTAATTGGTGTAATGTCTACGCATTTCAAAAACGCCTTGCTTTTCACCTTTCCATTCAAGAGAAAATTCAAGATGACGTTTGCAAATGTCTACGCGTTCCTCAATGGATGGAGGTGCTAATTCCTCACCAGTCTTGAGAAAATGTTTTATTTCATCAAAAATCCATGGATAACCAATTGCTGCTCTTCCGATCATTACCCCGTCTACTCCATATCGATTTTTGTATTCCAATGCTTTTTGTGGTGAATCAATATCTCCATTTCCGAAAACTGGAATATGCATGCGAGGATTGTTTTTTACTTCACCAATTAATGTCCAATCAGCTTCCCCTTTATACATTTGGGCACGAGTTCTTCCGTGGATTGAAATTGCTTTAATTCCAACATCCTGAAGTCTTTCTGCAACTTCAACAATGTATTTGGTGTCTTCATCCCATCCCAACCGAGTTTTAACGGTCACAGGAAGATTTGTACTTTCAACTATCTCCTTGGTCATTTCAACCATTTTTGGGATGTCTCTAAGAATTCCGGCACCAGCTCCTTTGTTAGCAACTTTTTTTACTGGACAACCATAATTGATATCCAATAAGTCCGGTTGAGAACGTTCTACGATTTCGGCACTTAGACGCATAGATTCAATTTTGTCCCCAAAAATCTGAATTCCTATAGGTCTTTCGTACTCGTAAATATCTAATTTTTGGACGCTTTTTGCCGCATCACGAATGAGTCCTTCCGATGAAATGAACTCCGTATACATCATGTCAGCACCTTTTTCCTTACATACCGCACGGAATGGAGGATCACTAACATCTTCCATTGGCGCAAGTAAAAGAGGAAATTCTCCAAGTTCTATGTCTGCAATTTTGACCAAAACACTAATTTTGTGCAAATTTAGTTAAAAAACGATCACGATGGTAAATGTTAACGGAAGAATGTCACCAACAGGTGGGCTGATCCTATTTTTGGTAATCATGCTTGCCTTGCCTCTCTTGAATTTATTGGGGGATTCCGGAGACAGTATGGCCCAGTTTGAGGAATTTATGGAAAACCCGATTATGAAATGGGGTATGTTGATATTGCAAGGAGGGGCTTCCGTTTTTATGTTCATAGGGTTGCCTTGCGTTTTCTTGTTGATCGCTGGCGCAAATATTAAACAGATCTTTTTAAAGAATCTTCGTTTCGACTTACCATTATACCTGATGGTTGGGTTACTTGTTATAGTGTTTATGCCCGTTAACGGTTGGATCGCGGAACTAAATACGAAAATTCCATTTCCTGAAGGAATAGTAAGAATGGAGGAAATGGCAGGAGAACTTACTAAGGCGTTGACCAACTTTGATTCGACGGCTCAATTCATTCTTGGTATTATTGTGATTGCAGTAGTAGCTGGTATTGGAGAAGAGTTTGCGTTTAGAGGAATTTTGCAAAATCAATTTAATCAAGTTGTTGGAAACTATCACATCGGGATTTGGTTAAGTGCAATAGTGTTTAGTGCTATACATATGCAGTTCCTCGGGTTTTTCCCAAGAATGCTTTTAGGAGCTTTTTTTGGTTACCTTTATGTATGGACAGGGAATTTATCACTTGCAATGTTTGCTCATTTTGTAAATAACGCATTTGCAGTAATTGCAATGCACCTGTATAATACTAAAGCAATAGATGTGGATTTAGATAACCAAGAAGAGATTCCGATGTCCACTGTTATTGGATCAGTTGTTCTTACAATAGGACTGGGCTATACAATTTGGAAATACATTCATAACAAAGGTTTAACACCTGAAAAAGAAGCAAAATCACAACCAGTTGATGAACTATCGCAACTGGTTTAAAGTTTATAACTAGATTTAAAATTATATAACTACATACATACAACAGAGATGATAGGAAAACTAAAAATTTACAACACCCTGAGTGGAGAGAAGGAAGTATTCGAACCTTTAAATGGACCTCATGTCGGGATGTATGTGTGTGGACCTACGGTATATAGCGATGTTCATCTTGGAAACATTAGAACTTTTATGAGTTTTGATGTGGTGTATCGTTACCTTTCTCAGTTGGGTTATAAGGTTAGATATGTTCGTAATATTACTGATGTTGGTCATTTAGTTGGAGATGCAGATGAGGGGGAAGATAAGATTGGAAGAAAAGCTAAGCTTGAAAACCTCGAACCAATGGAAGTTGTTCAACGATATACGAATGGGTTTCACAACGAAATGAAGGTGTTCAATATCCTTGAACCTAGCATTGAACCAACGGCTACAGGACATATCGTAGAGCAAATTGAAACTACACAGAGAATCTTGGACCAAGGATTGGCTTATGTGTCGAATGGTTCAGTTTATTTCGATGTAGAAAAATATAATAATGAGCATAATTACGGAAAACTTTCTGGTCGTGTAATTGAGGATTTAATATCGAATACCCGTACACTTGATGGGCAAGATGAAAAGCGTAATCCTTTGGACTTCGCGCTTTGGAAAAATGCAAATCCTGAACACATTATGCGTTGGCCCTCTCCATGGGGAGAAGGTTTCCCAGGTTGGCATTTAGAATGCTCTGTAATGAGCACTAAGTATTTAGGTGAGCAATTCGATATCCATGGAGGAGGTATGGATCTTAAATTTCCTCATCACGAATGTGAAATTGCACAATCTAAAACTGCAAGCGGAGGAAAAGAACCAGTTAAATACTGGATGCATGCCAATATGCTTACCGTTAATGGTCAAAAAATGAGCAAGTCCTTAGGGAACTCGTTTTTACCGAACGAATTGTTTCAGGGGTCGCACGAACTTTTGGATCAAGGATATTCTCCAATGACCGTTAGATTCTTTATGCTCCAAACGCACTATTCTAGTACACTTGACTTTTCGAACGATGCATTGAAAGCTGCTGAGAAAGGATATAAGAAACTTATGAATGGTTTGGCAACGCTCAACAAACTTACTTACACGGAAGGTGAGGTAGATCAAAAGTTGGAAGAAATCATCAATAAGCAGTTGGATAGTCTGTATTTTGGGATGAACGACGATTTCAATACAGCAAAAACTATTGCTTCTTTGTTTAATATCACAAAGCAAATCAATAAGTTTTATCTTGGTCAACAAGAAATTGGTGCGGTTAGCAAAGATACGTTTGATAGACTAAATCAAGAGTTTAAGCGTTTCGTTCTCGATGTTCTAGGTTTGCAGGAAGAGAATACCACAGACTTCAACAGTTTATTGACTTTGATTCTTGATGAATATAAGGTTTCTAAGCAGGAGAAAAACTATGATAAAGTGGATGCAATTCGCGCAGCTTTAAAAGAACAAGGAATTCTAATCAAGGATATGAAAGATCGTATTGATTGGGGATGGGATGACCAATAATAACTAACCAATTCAATATTTGAAAAGGCTCTTCAAGGAATGGAATAACCAGCAACTGGTAATGATAGGATTGCGAATCCTGTTGGTACTGCTGATTTATCTAGTTTGCCGGATTCTGTTTTATTGCTTTAACCTTTCGTTGTTTGCAGAAGTTTCAGTTGCTGATCTTGCATATTACAGTTTGCATGGAATGAAATACGATATTTCCGTGCTTATGTACCTTAATGCTTTGTTTTTAGTAGGTGCGCTTTTGCCATTTAAGTTTCGAATAAGACGAGGGTATCAAAAGTTTTTGAAGCATGTTTATTTGTGGCCAAATTTGATCGGAATTATTGCTAGTACGATTGATTTTGGATATTTTCCATATACTTTACAACGAAGCACAGGTGCAATTTTTAGCTTTCTTGAACGAGAGTCGGATAGTGGAAGATTAGTTCTACAATTGTGTGTTGAGTTCTGGTATGTGCCTTTAAGTGCATTGTTGCTTTGTTTACTCTTTGTTTGGGGAAATAGAAAGATAGAAGCCACAAGGGATCTTTTTCTAAGCGAATCCGCAGCCAGCTATGGACTCAAACACTTTGGTGTTATGTTAATTGGAGTAGCACTAATGATCTTTGGAATCCGAGGCACTTTTAATATCAGAGTTCGTCCCATTGGAGTATTACAGGCTGGTAAATATGCAAATAGCCCATTGGAGTCTGCAATTATATTGAATACCCCTTATACCATTACTCATACGCTTTTTGTAAAGAAGCCCAGTCCTAAAAAATATTTTAACGAGGAGCAGTTAAAGAAAATCTATAACCCGATAAAGTCTTCCAATAGACAAGGGGTTTTTAAGGATAAGAACGTTGTTGTCCTGATTATGGAGAGTTTTGGGAAAGAGTACTCTGGTTTTCTAAACCCTGACTTGGAGAATGGTCAATACCATGGGTATATGCCGTTTTTAGATTCTTTAATGCAAGAAAGTAGAGTGTTGGTAAATACATTTGCTAATGGTAGAAAGTCTATCGATGCATTACCCGCAATTGTAGCTGGTATCCCTTCTTTCGATATTACATATTCTACTTCTTCTTATTCAAACAATAGAATTCACTCACTGGCAAATAGGTTAAAAACTAAAGGGTATCAAACTTCATTCTTTCACGGGGCAGAAAATGGTTCTATGAACTTTTTGTCATTTACGAAACTGGCTGGTTACGACAAATACTACGGGAAGAACGAATACTTGGCAGAAAATCAATTCAACGGTAATGTATGGGGAATTCATGATGAACCATTTTTAGAATTCTTTGAGGAAGAACTAAATGGGATGCAAGAACCATTTCACGCGGCATTGTTTACCTTAAGTTCGCATACTCCATTTGAAGTTCCAGAAGAACATAACGGAAAGTTTCCTGAAGGCAAGCATCCAATTCATGCTACTATTGGTTACTCGGATTACGCGTTAAAAGAATTTTTTCATAGTGCCAGCAAGCAACCATGGTACGATAATACTCTTTTTGTGATAACTGCAGATCACTGTTCTATTCCACAACATGCTCCATATAGAGTTGGGCTAGGGTTGTATAGAATCCCTCTAATTTTGTTTGATCCTACGAAAACCCTAATAGAACCGAAATTGGATTCAACCGTATCTCAACAATTGGATATCATGCCTACTGTTTTAGAAACTTTGGGATACGACGAAGATTATTTTGCTTTTGGTCATAATTCGTTGGATTCAAATTCAAGACATTTCGCGGTTAATTTCATAAACGGGAAATTCAGAACGACCATTGATAATTATGTTTTAACTACTGATCATAACATGAATGTAATATCATTGTTTAACTACGTAGAAGATCCTCTTTATACCAAAAACCTTAAAGACAAGCAGAAGCAGAGAGTGCAAAAATACCTACGTTTTCAAAAAGCATTTTTGCAACAATATTATAATCGTATCTTAACCAATTCTTTGGTTCCAAACGATAAACCGTAATTTTTTCAGAAAGAATTTACTGAAATATTAAAATAGAAATGTACATTTGGCGTGCACAGGAGTGATTCGGTGCATTATACTAGTTGATAACCTTATTTTAAACCAAAAGAATTATGAATATCCCAGCTGATTTAAAATACACAAAAGACCACGAATGGGTTCGTATAGAAGGTGATACTGCAATAGTTGGTGTTACTGATTTTGCTCAAAAAGAATTGGGTGATATTGTTTATGTGGAAATTGAAACTGAAGGAGAGGAAATTGAAGCGGAAGAGGTATTTGGTACCATCGAAGCGGTAAAGACTGTTTCTGATTTGTTTATGCCAGTTTCAGGTACAGTAGCAAAGTTTAACAATGACTTGGAAGGAGCTCCGGAAACTGTAAATTCAGACCCTTATGGTGCTGGATGGATGATCAAAATCACTATGTCTGATTCATCACAAGTAGATGGTTTGTTAAGTGCAGACGAATATCAAGATTTAATAGGGTAATAATCCCTGAACCTGTTCTATTGCAGGGATCATTTTTAAAATTTAGGCGGACCATAAATCCGCCTTCTTTGTTTATTACGAATTGAAAAAGATTTTTACACAACGAGGGTTTCGAATTATGTTTTGGGGTTGGGTTATTTTTATAACCTGTCTTTCTCTTACTCCTGGTAGTTATATTCCACCTCCGCCTTTCGAAATTACACGCCCAGATGTTGTGGCTCATTTTGTGTTTTACCTCTTCTTTACCATGTCGGGAATTGGCGCGTTTCGAACTGAAACATCGAAGTTAGTTTCATTTTTTTTAATTATTTTTTCAATCAGCACAGGATATGGCTGGCTTATTGAAATCGTGCAATACTTTATTCCAGGACGTTATTTTGACTGGTCGGACGGTATTGTGAATATGGCTGGTGGAAT
>JAHDFW010000090.1 GCA_020627945.1 Cytophagales bacterium | reverse complement strand
CAGGTTCTGATGTACGTGACGATGTTGATGATTTCTCTCAACAGTATATCACTTACTTCGGTATTGATGTTTCTGCATTAACTTTTGATGCTGCTTACACAGTTGCTACTGGTGCGAATACTGCTAATTCTTACGCGGATACTTCAACAATTACAGGATCTGTTCTACAGCTTGTACTTGAAACTGCTGATACTTCATCTTACTTGGCTATTTCTCCTCTTGTAGCATATAATGATTCTACATTCAATGAGACTAGAGATACATTCTTCTCGCATCTTGATACAACGTATATGATGGGATGGGGTGATACTATGACAGTAGTAGATACTTTTATCTCGACTTCGTTCGATGACACTATCCACTTCTGTATGAATTGTGCTGGTGTTGGAATGGCTTCTGATTCTTTAGTGGGTAGCGATTCTATGCAAGTAATTTCTACTATTGATAGTATATTTGCTGATACACTTGTATCTGTAGATACTATTATTACTGATTTGAACTCTGATGGAGATAGCTTGTACTATATGTTAGCTGATCAGTCTAATCTTTATACTGTAACAACTACGTTTGGTAACGCTTGTCCAGATCCAACGGAAACTTTTGCAATTACTGCTACAGGTGGTGCTGCTACTGCGATGATCCTTGAGGGTGAGTCAGTTGAGATTTGTGCTGGACAAAGTGTTGATTTAACAGGTGTTCCTGGTGGTGGAACTGGTACATATACAATCCTTTGGGATGATATGGCAGCTTCTACTACAAACTCTATTACGGTAACTCCAAGTACTACTACGTCTTACGTTTATACTGTAGATGGTACTGCTAAGGATACTATCGAAGTAATTGTTAATGATCTTCCATCTGCTCCTGAAACAGGATCTGGTGCAACTTTAGACTTTACTTTAGATACAGCAACAAACACTTGTCCTACTCCGGTAGCGATCATTGGTGGATCTTCTGTTGCAGGTTTAACTTACCAGTGGTCTCCAGTTGTTGGTATGACTGCTGAAGATGCAACTGCATCTGAAGTGACTGTACTTCCTAAAGTAACTACTACTTATACTGTTACTGCTACAAGTGCTGCTGGATGTTCTGCATCTAGTGAAGTAACTGTAACTGTAACTGGTGAGTGTACTCCTATTGGATTTGCTGAAGCAATCACTTTTGACTTAGCTGTATATCCAAACCCAGCATCTGACTTCATCAACGTAAACGTTGGAGAGGCTATGATTCAAGCGGTAACGGTTTACAACAACTTAGGAGCTATCGTTTCTAAGCAAGAATTAAGTGGAGCGTCTGCACACACTATCAACGCTACTGAGTATACTCCTGGAGTATATTACATCTACGTAGAGACTGATAAAGGTGCTACTACAAGACAAATCACAATTGCTGACTAATCTTATACTTAACTATTAAGTTAGAAATAATTCAGGTAAAGAGCCGAACTCAAAGAGTTCGGCTCTTTTTTTATTATCTAAAGGTTAAGGATCTGAATTGGTTAGTTAGCCAATCAATGTTTAATGAAAGCGAAAAGTATTATTAGGTGTAATGCAAAAATCCAATGGTACATCGAATTTATTAAGATCATCTATCTGAACCAGTTCGTCAAACAATGAAACACCAATTTTAACAGCTGAGTCTGAGCATTCTGAAAAGAAACGATCATAGTAGCCTTTACCATACCCCACACGGTAGCCATTGCTATTAAAAGCTAAGAGAGGCGTTAGAATTATATTAATATCCTTAGGGGGGACCTTAGAGCCTTTAATAGGTACAGGGATATCCCATTTGTCAAGTTCAAATTTGGTTTGTTGATTAAAATTAAAGTGCTCTAGCACATCGGTACTGTAATCAATTTTGGAGGTGCACAACTGAGTGGAATTATAGTTATCCCAAATCCAATTAATTAGAATGTCCGTATTAACCTCTTTTTTGCTTTCAATCGTCTTGAAGATATGGATAACCTGATTCTCTTGAATAAGGTTTGAATCGAGCAGATTAGAAACTATTGAATGACTTAAATTGTGAACAGAAGAAATGCTTAGTTCCTCTCGTTTGGAAATGTATTTCTTTCTAAGTTCTTTCTTCGTCATCTCAACAGCAGTCGTTATGATTCAAGTATAACTTTGTATTGTTTTTCAAGAGGATTAAGTACCTCTAGCACTTGATCTATAAACCTACGATTATCTATATAGATATTAAGGAAATTGGTTTTTCTTTCTTGAGGAACTTCCGAAGGAAACGTATACTCCTTCACTTCTAATAGTTGATTTATTTGAGTTTCATATTTGTGCTCAAAGAATCTTCGAAGTTTGTTTTGAACTCTTTTAAATTGTTTTTGGGCATGTTGTCTTTCCGCATCCATCATTCCTTCTAATGCACCAGTTGGAATTATTTTTTCTAATTCATTTAATGGAGCAAGGTATTGATTGTGAGTAGACTCAATTACGGATTTGTAATCAATTTCACGGCCAATTAACATGTCTTTTAAGCTGCTATTTGATTTAAATAAATCGCTGATTCTAAGGTCCAGTTTATTAATACGGTGCTGATTTGGTTTATTAACGTATAAGACAAAATCACGAAGCATTAGTATTGGGAATTGTACCTCCAACTTCTCGAATGTAGATTGGAGTTGGAGCCAATAATTTATTTCGCCAGGTCCTCCTAGATAAGCAAGATTTGGAAGAATCATTTCCTGATATACAGGTCTTAGAATGACATTAGGACTAAAGCGCTCAGGGTTTTGATTTAATTCATTTTGAATTTCTTCTGAATCAAATTCTATGTTTGTGTTATTAACTTTGAACTTGCCATCTTCCAGAATGATTCTTTCACGGAATGCATCTCTTAAATAGAACAGATTGATTTCTCTCGGGTTAACTTGAACTTTGTAGTTAAGGTGCTCAAATCTTCGGTTTGTATCATTTACGGTAGAATGAGAAATATTATCAAATAACTCCTTCTCCACCAATGGTATCATTTGTTTTTTTAGTTCATAAGAGTCGGCGTCCAGGCATACGAGACCATGTTCTGAAAAAAGATGGTTAACTATTTTAAGTGTTGCCGTAGCTAGGTTGTTTTTAAGATCAGAATAAGCATCTTTGATGAACTTGGGCAAATCAGGAATGTTCTCCAGTACTTCGCTTAATCCATGAAGCAAAAACCTTCCAACAGCACCTTTTTGCTCTGAATCCCATTGTATTTTACTACCCTTAAAATGAAAATGATTGATTTCATCAAAGTCATGATCTTCGGATGCCATCCAATAAATTGGCACAAAATTGTATTCTGGGAAATCTGCCTTAAGCTTTTTCGCGAGGTTAATTGTCCCAGCAATTTTGTAAATGAAATAAAGTGGGCCAGTACAAAGATTTAGTTGATGACCAGTGGTTACAGTATATGTGTTTTCTTCTAAAAGAAGCTCGATATTGTCCTTCACACATTCCGAAAGTTGAACTTCTTCATATTGAAATTTGAGGTGTTTTACCAGGCTTTCTCTATGTGCCTTTGAGAATGTTTTCTCCTTAATTTGCTTTTCAAAACCTTCCAGAGTAGGAGGGTGGTTGTAGAAGTCTTCAACTTTCGAATCTAGTTTTGCGTAATCTAGAATTAGGTTATTAAATAAACCAGTTTGCTCGAAAGGTAAGGTTACTACAGACATATTTAGCAACAGCAAATGTTATATAGAAAAAAAAAGTTTCTCATTAGAGAAGTATATACTTAACCGGCTAGAAATAAGCTGAGGCTAAAACATTATACAAACAAACTAATCGTTTTCAATAGTTCCAAATAAATCGAAATCTGTAGCATCTACAATTTTAATATTTGCAAAATCACCAATTCTGATAAAATTGTTCTCGGTAGGTACAAGTACTTCGTTATCTACTTCAGGAGAATCTTGCTCAGTTCTTCCTACGAAATACCCGTTTTCTACTCGGTCAAATAGTACTTTAAACGTTTTTCCGATTTTATTTTTGTTGTGTTCAAGAGAAATCTCTTGTTGGATACTCATAATGGTGTCCATACGGTCTTCTTTCACGTTTTCTGGGACATTATCTTCCATTGTTCCAGAATGTGTGTTATCCTCGTGGGAATAGGTGAATACACCCAATCGGTCAAACTTCATCTCCTCAACAAAGTCAACCATATCATTAAAGTCGTCTTCTGTTTCTCCTGGATGACCAGCGATAAGAGTAGTACGAATAGCAATATCTGGTATAATTTCTCTTATTTGCTTAATGAGTGCCTCAGTCTTTGGGCGGTCAATTCCTCGACGCATGACTTTCAACATGTTGGAAGAACCATGCTGTAGAGGGATATCAAGATAGTTGCAAATATTGTCTCGCTCCTTCATCACTTCGATAATATCCATTGGAAAGCCAGATGGATAAGCATATTGAAGTCTGATCCATTCTATTCCTTCAACGTCCGATAGGTTACGAAGTAATTCAGCAAGATTTCTCTTTTTATAGAGATCAAGACCATAATAAGTTAGATCCTGTGCAATAAGAATCAATTCTTTGGTTCCGTTTTTAGCAAGGAACTCAGCTTCCTTAACTAGTGCCTCTATTGGCTTTGAAACATGACCACCACGCATTAGTGGAATGGCACAAAATGAGCAAGGGCGATCACAACCCTCAGCAATTTTCAAAAACGCATAGTGTTGAGGTGTAGTTATAGCACGCTCTCCAAGAAGTTCATGTTTATAATCTGCATTAAGTTTTTGGAGTAATCCAGGAAGTTCCAATGTACCGAAAAACTCATCCACTTGTGGAATTTCGTTTTTTAAGTCGTCCTTGTATCTCTCAGATAAGCATCCAGTAACGAAGAGTTTTTCTATTTGTCCTTCGTCTTTAGCTTCGGCATACCTAAGGATCGTATCAATCGATTCTTGTTTCGCATTTTCAATAAACCCACAGGTGTTAACTACGATTATATTCGCATCATCCTCTGTGCTTTCGTGGGTTACAGCCATATCGTTGGCCTTAAGTTGTCCTACTAATACCTCAGAGTCTACTGTGTTTTTTGAGCAACCTAAAGTTACTACGTTTACTTTGTCCTTATGTAAGCCTTTAGTTTTCAATACGATTTGTTAATATTAAATATGGAATAGGAAGGAGACTATCCTAAGTTTGAACCAGAAAAAAGTGAATCTACAAATTCGAATTTATCGAATGCTTGTAAATCTTCAGCTTTTTCACCTACACCAATGTATTTTACTGGAATATTAAATTGATCTGAGATCCCAATCACAACACCTCCTTTAGCAGTACCATCAAGTTTGGTAATAGCTAGAGAACTAACGTCTGTAGCTTTGGTAAATTCTTGTGCTTGAATAAAAGCATTTTGTCCTGTGCTTCCATCCAATACTAGCATAATTTCATGCGGAGCGTCTGGAATTATTTTCCCCATTACTCGCTTAATCTTAGAAAGCTCATTCATTAAGTTTACCTTAGTGTGAAGTCTTCCTGCAGTATCTATAATAACGATATCAGCGTTTTCTTCTTTTGCTAATTTAACAGTGTCGAAAGCTACGGAAGCAGGGTCAGTATTCATTCCATGCGAAACTACTTTGCAGTCCGTTCGTTCACCCCATATGATAAGTTGGTCTACTGCGGCAGCTCTAAATGTATCAGCAGCTCCAAGAACAACATTTTTACCCATACTTTTGAACTGAGCAGCTAACTTACCAATAGTAGTAGTCTTACCAACTCCATTAACCCCTACAACCATCAATACGTATGGTTTTTTGTCTTGAGGCAGCTCAAAACCTTTTAAGGTGTTTTGTTCATTTTCCGAAAGAAGACCAGCTATTTCCTCTTTTAAGATTTTATTTAATTCCGAAACGCCAAAGTATTTGTCTTGAGCAACACGCTTTTCAATGCGTTCTATTATTTTGACCGTGGTTTCTACACCAACATCAGAAGTGATAAGTACTTCCTCAAGGTCGTCTAATACGTCAGAATCAACCGTAGATTTACCTGCAACAGCTCTACCAAGCTTAGAAAAGATGTTTTCCTTGGTTTTTTCTAACCCTTTATCAAGGTTTTCTTTTTTGTCCTTAGAAAATATGTTAAAAATTCCCATGTCCCTAAAATAAAAAAAAGTCCTGTAAAAGGACTTTTCATATATAATTATTAATAAAGTAAGACTTTGCTTATGAAGCTAAGTGCTCTTTTACTTTATCCACTTCTACCATTTCTGTTTTAAAGGTGTAAGCACCAGTCTTAGGAGACTTAACGCTCTTAATAACCTTAACCCAGTTTCTTTTTCCCGTTTGAAGGGATGCTACTGCTTTCTTTGCCATTTTTACTTAATCTCTTTGTGAACCGTAACTTTGTTAAGGATCGGGTTATACTTCTTAATCTCCAGTCTGTCCGGAGTATTTTTCTTATTCTTAGTAGTAATGTATCGAGACGTACCTGGCATTCCGCTGTCTTTATGCTCAGTACATTCCAATATCACCTGAACTCTATTCCCTTTTTTTGCCATTTTTGAATTTCTTCTTGTTTTGAGCCTGCAAATATACTATGCTTATTCAGTTAATTCCAAATAATTTTAAAGGATATTTTGAAAAAGTTGCTTTAAATGAGTTTTACTAAACTTATAAGGGTTACTTGCTTGAGTTTCAAGGTATTTTAGGAAGAGCGAAATCGTCTAAAGCACTGCTCTTTTTCATCATTTCTTCTATTTCCTCAATGCTGCGAGGGGCTTTTTTGGATAAATTGGTCCATCCGTCATTTGTTATTAAAATATCATCCTCAATTCTAATTCCAATTCCCCACCATTTTTTGTCGCATGGACTCCCATCAGGAATGTAAATCCCTGGTTCAACCGTAATTATTGTATTGTGTCGAAATGGTCCATATGTTCCTCTGTCATGAACGTCTAATCCTAAGTAATGAGAAGTTCCATGAGGGAAGTATCTTTGGGCTTCGGCTTTTGTATTTACAATCTTAAGTTTGATTAGTTCCTTTGCAATGATTTCATATGCAGCTAGGTGAGGAGATCTAAATTCGTTTCCAACTTTACATTCTTTGAATCCAGCTTCTTGAGCTTCTTTTACAATGTTATATAATGTTTTTTGTTCTTTGCTGAATTTACCGTTTACGGGGATTGTTCTTGTTATATCAGCTGTATAACCTTCATATTCAGCTCCAACATCCATCAATAAGAGATCTCCGTCTTTAAGGTCCTTGTCATTTTTGATGTAGTGCAACACGCAACTATTATTTCCATGACCAACTATCGATGGATAACCAACTTCTTGACAACCATATTTTTTAAAAACGAATTCGTGAATTCCTTGAGCCTCCATTTCAGTCATATCTGGAGTTAGTGCTTTCATGGTTTCAATTTGTCCGATACATGAAATATCTATTGCCTTAGAAACCATCTTTATTTCTAGTGGAGTTTTAATCTCGCGCAACTCATTCATGGCTTCAATTTTAGCTCTTTGAGACATTGGGGTTACGGGCTTTCTTAGGATTTTGTTATTGTCGCCTGCATCAGAAGCTTCAAAGTCTTTTGGGTAATAGACGGTTTTAAAACCTAGCTTAGAAGTACCTTCTTCCTTGCTAAGCATAGGGCCATTCCAAAGTTCTTCTCGAGCATTTTTTTGCTTAATGATTAGAATTTCGTTGGTGTAATTGTTGTCTAGAAAAATAGAGTCACGATATACGTAAAGGGTAGCACCAGGTTCTATATGTCCTGTAAGGTAGTAAAAATCAGGGTCTTGATGAAAACGATAATCTACATCGTTGGACCTATTCTTAACTTCTGCGCTATAAAAAACAGCAACGGAGCCAGGAGCCATTTTTTTGCGAAGCTCCTCGCGCCGTTGCTTGTGAAAATCTTTGTTCAGATGCTGTCCCTGAACAAATAATGTTGATAAACTAATATATACGAAAAGCAGTATTTGAATACTGCTACGCACTATGCTAATACGTTTCCGTTCGCACGTGCTTTTCTCAAAACAGCGGAAATTCCGTTCTTATTAATTGTTCTCATTGCAGAAGTAGAAACTTTAAGTGTAATCCACTTGTCTTCTTCTGGAATGTAAAAACGCTTCTTTTGAAGATTTGGAAGAAAACGTCTTTTAGTTTTATTGTTAGCGTGAGAAACATTGTTCCCTACCTGTGGTTTCTTTCCTGTAATTTGACAAACTCTAGCCATGATTTATATTCTCTTTAATCTCACTTTTCAAAATCGGACTGCAAATTTCACAGTATTTTTCATTAATTCCAACAAAAAGGCAATTAAAATGCATTTTCTTCCTTTTTGAATATATTGATTACCGTTAGCAGTATGATTTTAATATCTAATATGAATGACCAATTCTCGATGTACATTACATCAAACTTGATCCTATTTTTCATTTGAAACGATTCTTTAGTTTCGCCTCGATAGCCTTTTACTTGGGCTAAACCAGTAATTCCTGGCTTAATGAAATGACGAACCATGTATTTATCTATATGTTTAGAGTATTCCTCTGTATGTTTTACCATGTGAGGTCTAGGTCCAACCACGGACATGTTGCCGATAAATACATTAAAAAACTGAGGGAATTCGTCCAAACTGGTCTTACGCAGAAATTTCCCAACCTTTGTTACCCGTGCATCATTCTTAGTGGCTTGAGCAGTATCCGCTTGACTATTCATAGTCATTGATCTAAACTTGTAACACCAAAAGTCTTCATTATTTATTCCTGATCTTTTCTGTTTAAAGAACACTGGGCCTTTCGAAGAAAGTTTGACAGCTATTGCTAGAATAGGGAAAAGCCAACTCATGATAAAGATGATGACAAATAACGAAAAGAAAATGTCGAATATTCTTTTTGCCATTTTATTATGGAAACCATCTAATGGAATATTCCTAAATAAAAGTACGGGAATATGTTCAAAGAAGTCTATTCGTAATTTCTTATGTAGAAACCCTCGAACATCTGGAATAATTTTGATCCTGATAAGGTTGTTATCTGCGAATTCAACCAATTCTCGGATTTGCTGTGTAGTAAGGTCAGGGACTGAACAGAAGATTTCTTTAACATCATTTTGATTACAAAATTCTATTACTTGGGTTACTTTCCCAGTTACAAATTCATCTGTTTTATGGTCATCAAAGTATCCAATTAACTTAAATCCATATCCCTGTTCTTCTTCCAGAGATTGTTTAATCTCACATGAAATTTCTCCTAACCCCACAATTATAGCTCTACGGAAGTTATATCCTCGCTCTCTATATTTTCTTAGGAATATAAGAGTACCTAATCTAAATAATGTAATGAGAATAATTAGTATTGAATAAGTGAATAGTAATTGTTCTCGAGAGTAATAATAGGCCTTACGAAATACAAAGAATCCAGCAATAAGCAGCATATGTACCGCAAATAGCTTTAATAGGTTCGTTACAGTGTTTTCGTTTTTTGTAATTCGGTATATCTCATAGCTTTGAAGAACATAAGTAGATATGAACCATGCAAGGTTAAAGATAACTAATAGAATGAAATACTTGTCGTCACCTACTATACCAAAATTGCCAAATTTCATTTTATAGGCAATAATGAAACTAAGGTTGATTAGTATCAAATCCCCAATTAAGTGGACTGGTTTTGTCGATGTCCCTTGTTGACCTTGCATTACGTTATTGACGCAAAAATAGTCGTTTTAGTACGAAATAAAATTAATTTTATTGTTTCAAAGTAAAAAATGGGATGAATCTACTAACTTTGGTCACTTTGTTGATACTGAATAGTGCCATTATTTAGAGGTTCATTCGGGCGACAATTGGACAAAGAAGAGAATAGATTTTCATGGGAAAAGTCGCATTAATTACTGGGGTAACAGGTCAAGATGGAGCTTACTTAAGTGAGTTGTTGTTGGATAAGGGATATGAGGTGCATGGGATCAAAAGAAGATCCTCACTCATTAATACAGAACGTATTGATCATCTTTATCAAGACCCTCACACTTCAAATAGAAATTATATACTTCATTACGGAGATTTAACGGATAGCACGAATTTGATTCGAATTATTCAGAATGTACAACCAGATGAAATTTACAATCTGGGTGCTATGAGTCATGTGCATGTCTCGTTTGATACACCTGAATATACGGCAAATGTAGACGGGGTTGGAACTTTGAGAATTTTAGAAGCTATTCGAATTTTAGGTTTAGAAAAAAAGACTCGAATTTATCAAGCCTCTACGTCTGAACTTTATGGCAAGGTTCAGGAAGTGCCACAGACAGAAAAGACTCCTTTTTACCCTAGAAGTCCATATGCTGTAGCCAAAATGTATGCGTATTGGATTACGGTTAATTATCGTGAAGCATATGACATGTATGCTTGTAATGGGATTTTATTTAATCACGAGTCACCACTTCGAGGGGAAACATTTGTAACCCGTAAGATAACAAGAGCGGTATCTCGAATAGCCCTAGGAATGCAGGATAAGTTCTATCTAGGGAACTTGGATGCTAAACGTGATTGGGGACATGCGAAAGACTATGTTCGAATGATGTGGATGATTCTTCAAGCAGATAAAGCTGAGGATTGGGTTATTGCCACAGGTGTAACGACTACGGTAAGAGATTTTGTTCGAATGGCTTTTGCTGAGGTAGGTATTGAGTTGGAGTTTAAGGGGAATGGCGTCGATGAAAAAGCCTATGTTGTTAAATGTAGCAATCCTGAATATCAGGTTGAGACAGGAACAGAAATCCTTGCTGTGGATCCACACTATTTTAGACCAACTGAAGTAGATTTACTGATTGGAGATTCTACCAAAGCACGTGAAAAACTTGGATGGGTACCTGAATATGACCTAGAAGCTTTAGTGAAAGATATGATGCAAAGTGACGTGGAACTTATGAAAAAAGATGCGTACCTTAAGCAAGGAGGTCACCGAGTAAAATCCAACTTTGAATAATTTCGTAGCTCAATAAAACAGTAATTTCATGGATTTAAATGCCAAAATTTACATAGCAGGACATCGTGGGCTGGTAGGAAGTGCGATTTATAAGAATTTGAAGGCTCGTGGATATTCTAACCTGATTGTTAGAACTCATGGAGAGTTAGATTTGATAGACACTGAAGCTGTAAATCGCTTTTTTGCATCCGAAAAACCAGAATACGTGTTTTTGGCGGCTGCAAAAGTAGGGGGGATTGTAGCGAACAATGTTTATAGAGCAGATTTCATCTACCAAAACTTAATGATTCAAAACAACGTGATTCATCAGAGTTACGTGCACGGAGTTAAGAAGTTACTTTTTCTAGGAAGCACCTGTATTTACCCAAAGAATGCACCGCAACCATTAAAAGAGGATTATCTTCTGACAGATACACTTGAATACACCAATGAGCCTTATGCGTTGGCCAAGATAGCTGGGATCAAAATGTGTGAGAGCTATAATATGCAGTATAACACGAATTTTATTTCTGTTATGCCAACCAACCTTTATGGTCCTAATGATAATTTTGATTTAGGTAAGTCACATGTTTTGCCAGCGTTGTTAAGAAAATGTCATTTAGGTAAATTGTTGCAGGCAGGAGATGAAGGCGAGGTTATGAAAGATCTTGGGATGAGTTCTATGCAAGAAGCTATGGACTTTCTTAATTCCTTCGGTGTTACCAAGGACTCGGTAGAAATTTGGGGGACGGGTAAGCCAAAACGAGAATTCTTATGGTCGGAAGATATGGCCGATGCCTGTGTATTTCTTATGATCAACCGAGAATTTTCCGATACGTTTGATTCTTCAGAATCAGAAATTCGTAATACACATATAAATATTGGTACAGGTAAGGATGTGACGATTGCAGAATTGGCTGAATTGGTAAAGAAGGTCGTTGGTTACGAAGGTACGTTTAAGTACAATACAGATAAACCAGATGGTACAATGCGTAAACTTACCGATGTGTCAAAACTTGGCTCATTAGGTTGGAAGTATAGCGTTGAGTTGGAAGAAGGGATTGGAAAAGCTTATCAGTCGTACTTGAAATCAGTCCAATAATACTAGACTTTATAGTGGGGTCTGTCTAATATTTGACGGATTCTATCGGAATTTTCACGGAAGGAATTAAAAATATGTATTAATCCTGTATTTTTGCACGATTCCCAAGTAAAGGGAATCTTAACCGTACAATATCATATGTTAGACCTAAATAATAAAGCAGTACTTATTACAGGAGGTACAGGATCGTTTGGAAAAACTTTTACCCGACTTATTTTGGATCGTTATCCAGATGTAAAGCGATTGGTGATTCTTTCACGCGATGAGCAAAAGCATTTTCAAATGGCCATGGAATTCCCAGAAGATAAGTATCGAGCTATTCGATATTTTGTGGGAGACGTTAGAGATAAAGAAAGGCTAGTAAGAGCTTTTCAGGGTATTGACGTTGTGATCCATGCTGCTGCAATGAAACATGTTCATATTGCTGAATACAATCCAATGGAATGTGTTAAAACGAATGTATTGGGTGCGGAAAATGTGATTAGTGCAGCGCTTGAAACTGGGGTTTCAAACGTAGTGGCACTTTCAACGGATAAAGCAGCTGCACCTATCAACTTATATGGAGCAACGAAATTGGCATCGGATAAGTTATTTATTGCTGCTAATAATATTAAAGGCCATAGAGATATTAAATTTTCAGTGGTTAGATATGGTAATGTTATGGGGTCTAACGGTTCTGTAATGCCATTTTTTCTTAAGAAAAGAGAGGAAGGAGTGTTACCAATTACCGACAAAAGAATGACTCGCTTCAACATCTCATTAGAAGATGGTTGTGAAATGGTATTCTATGCTATGGATCAGGCTTGGGGAGGAGAAATTTTCGTGCCTAAAATCCCTTCTTATAAGATTACTGATGTTGCGGAAGCGATTGGTCCAGAATGTGAGCAAAAGGAAATAGGTATTCGCCCAGGTGAAAAACTGCATGAGGAAATGATTACTGTTTCTGATTCTTTTACAACATATGATTTAGGAAAGTATTATGCGATCCTTCCTCAAAGACCAGTTTTTAAGATGGATGAATACATTCAGAATTTTGGTGCAACTAAGGTTCCTGAAGGGTTTAGCTACAATTCAGGAGATAATGTGGATTGGGTAAGTGTACCAGAACTTAAAGGTTTGATCAAGGAATACGTAGATCCTACCTTCGAAGGGTAACAATCTTATTTCAAATTTTAAATTCAGTATTTATGGGAATTCCTTACGGTCGACAACAGATTGGTCAAGACGATATTGACGCAGTAGTTGAAACATTACAAGCAGATTTTTTGACTCAGGGACCAAAAATTGCTGAGTTTGAAAAGTTATTTGCAGAATACGTTGGTGCAAAATATGCCGTTGCAGTTTCGAATGGAACAGCCGCGTTGCATTTAGGAGCGTTGGCTCTTGGTGTAAATGAAGGAAGTAAAGTGATCACAACTCCAATTACTTTTGCGGCTTCGTCTAACAGTATTTTATACTGTGGAGGTCAAATTGATTTTGTTGATGTTAATTCACAAACAGGGTTGATTGACCTTGAACAGGTTAAATTAAAATTGGAATCTTCTGAACCAGGAACCTATAGTGGAATTATTCCAGTTGACTTTGCAGGTAAAGCGGTAATTACCGAGGAATTGAGAAACCTTGCGGATGCTCATGGGTGTTGGATAATGGAAGATGCTTGTCACGCTCCAGGAGGTTACTATTTGGACTCAAATGGTAGAAAGGAACGTTGTGGTGAAGGAAATTATTCAGATGTTACGGTATTCTCTTTTCATCCAGTTAAACATATTGCTTGTGGAGAAGGAGGAATGATAACCACGAACAGCGAAGAAGTTTTCAAGAAATTGGAGATTTTGAGAACACACGGAATAACCAAACGACCTGATTTACTTACTCAAAATGATGGTGGGTGGTATTACGAAATGCATGACTTGGGATACAATTATCGTATTACAGATATTCAAGCTGCACTTGGTATTACCCAACTTTCTAAACAGCAGGAGGGAGTTGCAAGGAGAAGAGCCATAGCTAAAAGGTATGATGAGGCTTTCGGAAATGTAGCAAATATTTCAACGTTAGCAACCGAAGATGAAGGGCACGCTTTTCACTTGTATGTTGTTTTAGTTGATGATCGTAAGGGCTTATATGAATTCCTTCGTACGCATGAAATTTATTCTCAGGTACATTATATTCCAGTACATCTTCAACCATACTATAAAGGGCTTGGTTGGAAAAATGGAGATTTGCCCAATGCGGAGCATTATTATAGCAGATGTTTAAGTTTGCCAATGTATCCTAGTTTAACGGATCAGGAACAACAATTTGTGATTGATCGGGTAATTGAGTTTTTAGGTAAATAACAAAGTTGCCTTGAACAATATTTGTATCATACCGGCTCGAGGAGGATCAAAGAGAATTCCGAGAAAAAACATAAAAGACTTTTTGGGTAAACCTATTATTGCTTACGCAATTGAAGCGGCTCAAAATTCTGGTCTGTTTTCTGAAATAATGATATCAACGGATGATCAAGAAATTGCAGATGTTGCAACTCAATATAATGCGAAAGTGCCATTTTTGAGATCTTCTAAAAATGCAGATGATTTTGCAACCCTGTCAGATGTGTTTGAAGAGGTTAAAACTTCGTATCAATCACAGGGGAGGATTTATGATAACTATTGTGTGGTTTTACCTACCTCACCTTTTCTTACATCAGATCTTCTAAAGCAAGGATACGAAACATTAATAAATTCAAGTTTCGATTCAATCCGACCTATGATTCGATTCCATTATCCAATTCAAAGAGCGCAAAGGATGCAGGATGGGAAAGTGAGTTTTATGCAACCTGAACATCTTAAAACTAGATCACAGGATTTAGAACCTGCTTTTCACGACGCTGGTTTATTTTACTTTGTAAAAGGCGAGGCTCCAATGGTCTCAGATAATAAAGGAGGATTCGAAATGGATGCTCGTTATGCTCAGGATATAGATACCCCTGAGGATTGGATATATGCCGAACTAAAGCATAAATTACTCTTTCAATAACCAATATTGATTTGATGAACTTTGATCATAGTGGACTTACTCTTGTTGAAGCCAGAGAAGAAGACTATTCCGATTACTACAAAATCAGAGCAGAGAAATCGAATTTGTTTTGGACAGGTTATGAACAAGCTCCAGATTTTGAAAAGTTTCGTTCATGGTATAATTCTAGATTGAAAGAAAAACATAGGA
>JAHDFW010000089.1:13031-15231 GCA_020627945.1 Cytophagales bacterium | reverse complement strand
GGAAATGTTCCCATTTCTGCATCCAATTTTATAATTAGATCTGGCTTTTGCCCCATCGCCGTTATAAAGCCTTTACCCGTTCCAATGACAAATTGCTCTTTTATTTTAACTATGAAAAATTCATTGTCTCGACTATGCCCACCTTCATTTACTGAAAAAATATGGACGGTTCCATGAGGGAAATGATGGAAGACATTTTTTAGTACAAAAGCCCCTTCTTTTACGTTGTAGGCGGATATATTGTGTGAAATGTCAATAATATTGACATCAGGAATACGTGCGATTATCTTTGCTTTTATTGCAGCAACGTAATAATCTTTGTAACCATAGTCCGATGTTAACGTAATAATTGACATAAAGTGCCAGTGCTTATTATTGGCTTTTGGGCAAAAATACTTATTTTTAGGAGGATATTTTTAGAGAATTAAATTAATATAAATTTGGTAGAGAAATCAATCCGTTTAGACGGAATTTCATTGGTGGATTTTCTGGGAGTGGAAAATGAAAACATCAAAAAAATAGAGGAAGCATTTCCAACGAGTAAAATTACTTCAAGAGGGGACGAAATACACATAGAAGGGCCGACTTCGGTTCTGATTCGTGTAAATGATATTATAGAATCTCTAAAAACACATTACGAGACACATCGTAAAATAACTAAGGAAAACGTGGAAGACTTATTGAAGGACAAGAAAATTAAATCTTTTGGTTCTGACGACCATGTAATTCTTTATGGTACTCATGGTAACGCCATTAAACCGACAAGTGAAAATCAGCAGAAGCTAATCAAGGCTATTGAAAAGAACGATTTGGTCTTTGCTTATGGTCCTGCTGGTACGGGTAAGACATTTATTTCTGTTGCTTTAGCTGTAAAAGCACTGAAGAATAAAGAAGTTCGTCGTATTATCATTACTAGACCTGCGGTTGAGGCTGGTGAACATTTAGGGTTCTTACCTGGAGATCTAGAAGAAAAGATTGATCCATACTTGAGACCCATTTTTGATTCACTTCGTATGTTGCTGCCTACGGAAAAAATGGAATATTATCGTGAGAATGGTATTATAGAAATTGCTCCTTTAGCGTACATGCGTGGACGTACATTAGATAAAGCATTTGTGATTTTGGATGAAGCGCAGAATACTACGACTCAACAAATGAAAATGTTCCTGACTAGAATGGGTAAAAATGCCAAAATTGTGGTTTCAGGAGATGTTTCTCAAATTGATTTGCCTAAGCACCAGAAGTCTGGATTGAAAGAGGCCGTACAATTACTAAGAGGAGTTGAAGGAATTGGGTTTGTTGAGATGTCTAGTGAAGATATTATCCGTCATAAACTCGTTGCGCAAATCGTTAAAGCATATGATAAGGCGTCTGAGCGTAAGAAAGATAATAATCCGAATTAATTATTATATTGCCTGATCGTTAAAGAGTAAGGTAATATGGATCAGACAACAAATCAGGACATTTCTTTTCAAGAGAAAGGGTTAGTACAACAGGGCTATAACAACTGTGCAATTGGTGAATTAAAGAACATTAGTAATGGTCTTCGGTTTACACCATTGGTATGTATGGCTTTGGCTTTATATGGATTGTATATTCAGAATCCCTATTGGCATTTCGTTATTGGAGCATTAGGGATTGTTCCTTTTTGGTTTCCTAAAGCACACCCGTTTGATGTATTCTATAATTATGCATTTAGACATTTGGTAGGAGGTGTAAAGCTTCCTGCAAATCCACTTCCAAGAAGAATTGCATGTGTTATGGGAGGTCTGATGAATATTGGAATTGGTGTTTCATTTTATTATCAAAACCCAACATTAGCCTATGTTTTTGGAGGGATCTTGATTACTCTACAAATCGTAGTGATTAGCACACATTTTTGCGTGGCTTCATGGATGTATGAAGGGTTTATGAAAATGTTAGGTCTTTGGAATGAACCAATTTCTCAACATCAAGCAGAAGAATTAATAGCTGCTGGAGCCATAATGGTAGATGTTCGTGAACCAAACGAATATAGCGATGGTCATATTCCTGGTGCGATTAATGTTCCTTTGGCAACTGTGGAAGGAGCAGTGCAATTAGAAGGTAAGTCTGTTATTTTATATTGCCGTAGTGGTATGAGAAGTTTGGATGCGATGAAGAAACTTCAAAAGAAAGGTCACAAAGAAGTGTATAATTTTGGAGGGAAAGATCGGTGGAA
>JAHDFW010000089.1:0-12931 GCA_020627945.1 Cytophagales bacterium | reverse complement strand
TTCAAAAGAAAGGTCACAAAGAAGTGTATAATTTTGGAGGGAAAGATCGGTGGAATTGAACATTTATCTCAAGTTCAAACTCGAAACAGAAATCAACCCCTAGGAATGAACAAATACATATACCGTATGAGGATATGCAAGGTTTTCGAGCGGACTTTCGGGTAAAGTATAGATTAAGAACATTAGAGGAAGGAGGCCGTAGAACACCTGCTTTCCAAGGTATACGTTGGGATTTTTGCTATAAAAATCAAGAAGCCCCGTTTCAATACTATATGATTTGGCCCGAATTCGAGGATGAAAAAGGAAATATTATTCTTAGCAGAGGAGAACCAATTCCTTCTATGGGTACCGCACGAATGTGGGTAATCAACGATGTAAGAAGACCTTATCATTACGATAGAGTGAGAATAGGAGTCAAGTGCCATTTTTATGAGGGAGGTAGAAAAATAGCTGATTGTGAGATAATAGAGGTACTTGATCTTATAAAAAACCCAGTTTCAAGATGATTAATTTGAACTATAAATCTTGAGAAAGTTGTTTTTGCGCATATTATATATGCTTCCACTTTTTATATTAACTGGAAGCAAACCCATTGATAAACGCCTTCAAAAAGTTCCGAAAGCACCGAATATTATTACACTTAACGAAGCAGGTACTTTTGGTATTGATGAAACTGTAGTTGGTAATATTCATTGGTTAGAATACAGGTATCATCTGGAGAAGGATTCTTCTTGGGAGGTTTACTCATCGTCACGTTCAAGTGGCTCTGTTTGGGATAAAATAGATACTACAGGGTCATTGAGTGAAAGGTATTTACGATACCCTGCTTATCGATATTATCCCGTTGTGGGAATAAGCCATGAGCAAGCTAAAGCTTATGGTGTTTGGAGATCCAAAATGGTTTCTTTAAGAATAAATCAATTAACTTTTAAAGAACTTGACCCTTTTAAATGGGACACAGACACAATTTGGGATATTAATTATCGTTTACCGACGGAAAAAGAATGGGAGCAAGCGGCTGCAGGAGGTTTGGACCTTGGTAAATACCCGTTGGGAACTTCGGAAATTTACGGTCTTTATAAAGGAAAAGATTGGAAGACCGCATTTAAATACGCAGATTCAACTTGGACTAAAGAGTCTTTCAAAAAATCTTTTAAATCTTTAAATAATAAAAATATAAAACCGAACATCAATTGTCTAGATTGTTATCCAGAGGGTTATCCCGATTTTTTGACTAAAAATTTAACTAAGGTGGATCCTTTTTGGGGGATAAGCGTACCCTCTCCAATTGATGATTTTTACGCTCATCCTCCAAACGGTTTTGGCTTTTACAATATGGTAGGTAACGTAGCAGAAATGGTAGAGGAAAAAGGAATTGCTAAAGGTGGGAGTTTTGCTCATACTCAAAAAGAATGCGATATTAAAAACCAAATTCTGTATGATGGTCCTCAGGCCTGGTTGGGAGTTCGCTATGCCTGCGATATTCGTAAAATTAAAAATCCGTATCGCTAATATAGTGCAGTCTTGTTCGAATTTTATTACGCTTAAATATTTTTCAAATATATGTATGAAATTCACCTTAGTGTTGTTTGCACAATAAGAAATTTTTAATATATTTGATGTTGTTAATCAGTATGTTATCATGCTGAACATATCATCTAACTATTTAATAAAACTATGAAAAAGATTTTTGCAACATTATTTTTTGTTTCGGCATTTGCATTTATGGTAAATGCTCAAGCTGACGGAAGCGCTGGAGGAAACACTTACTTAGACCAAATCGAAGGGTTGGCAAGAGCTGAGTTGTTATCTAACGGTTGTTTCAACATAGCACAACCAAATATAGCGGTTCAGTATAGCTATAGTGGCTTGGACGGAGGTATTTACACCGTAACTTTTGGAATTTATAGTTGTGGAGGTGATAGATGTCGCTTATCTCCAGTTGCTAATGTAAAATTTGACACAGAAGGAAACGTTCTTTCGTCTCAATGTAACGAATAGTATATATTAGGTAATATATTATTTTACTTTTAAACACCTTCAGGATGTCTGGAGGTGTTTTTTTATTTTACTCAGTAAAAACCCTTAAGGGTTTTCTTAACTTAAAACTGATTTAGTAAGCCTATTCTTGTATCAATTATTTGATACAGGTTATGCAGGTTTGGCAGAAGTTTCCTTTCGTTAGATTTACCGTAGCATTGGTTGCAGGAATTCTTCTAGGTAATCAATATTTAAATGTTCGTTTAATTTCTATTTGGACTTATCTCGTACCAATAGCATTATTATTGGCTACCCTACTTTTTGTTTCTTGGTACAAAAAAAGTCAGCAACTCATAGCTGATAGGTGGAATACTATTCAAGGGGTTTTAGGAGTTTTAATTTTAGTTTTCTTTGGTGCTACTTTATCATCCGTGCATTCTGAACTAAATGGTAAAAATCATCTTAATAGTCGATTAAAGAAACATCATAGCGAAGGCTTTCGAGCTGTTATTATTGAACCCGTCCAAGATAAGCCCAGTTCCATTAGAACTGTAGTCGAGGTACGCTCTGTAATGGTAGATTCTCAAATGGTAGAATCCAATGGTAAATTGATGTTGACCATTCAAAAATCACCAGCAACATCTATTCTCAAATACGGAGATGAAATTTTAGTTCAAGGCAACATTCACGAAATTCGTACTCCACATAATCCAAATGTCTTTAACGCCAAACGGTTTTATGCTCATCGGAATATTTATCATGAAGCGTTTGTTAAGCCAGATCAATTCAAGGTTGTTGGCCAACACATCCCGAATTGGTTTAAATTTTGGTCTTATAAGGTTAGATCGAAACTAGAAAAGCTCCTTACTAAAGATCTCGAAGACCCAAGAGAGGAAGGGATCATTTTAGCTTTGGTTCTAGGTATTAAAGATGACTTGAACAATGACATTAAGCGGATCTATTCAGAAGTTGGAGCAATGCACATTTTGGCGGTATCTGGGTTGCATGTAGGATTAGTTTATCAAGTCTTTTTATGGTTAATCGGAAGACTCAGACTCCCAAATAAAAGATCTACTCAGGTCATTGAGGGAATCCTGTTGCTTGCCATAATTTGGTCATATACCTTTATTACGGGGCTGTCACCATCCGTGCAACGTGCTGCTTTGATGTTTAGCTTTATAGTCGTTGGAAAAATGCTTCATCGAGAAACGAACATCTACAACACCATTTGTGCTTCTGCATTTTTCCTTCTGTGCATAAACCCCAATTTGATTTTTGAGGTTGGTTTTCAACTTTCCTATTTGGCTGTATTGGGCATTGTCTATTTACAGCCGAAAATTTATGTTTGGTTTGAGGTGAAATGGAAGTGGCTCAATTGGATTTGGACATTGACTACAGTTTCCATTGCTGCTCAAGTTGCAACTGCTCCGATTTCAATATTCTATTTTCATCAGTTTCCAAATTACTTTTTGTTATCCAATTTTGTTGCAATTCCTGCGGCAACTGGAATACTCTGTTTAGGCCTTCTGAAAATTGCAGTTTCATGGATAGATCTTTTATCTGAAATGGTTGGCTGGGTTTTGGAAAAACTAGTGTACCTGACCAATGAAGTTATGATTTTTCTTGACGAATTGCCAGGAGCAGTTACGAAGGGAATTCATATTAATAGTGTTCAAATGCTCTGCCTTTATTTAGCAATCTTAACGGTGTTAATATTCACTTTTAAGAAAAGACTTTTTTGGTTTGGAGGGTCTGTTTTGTGCATGTTGGTATTTGTTGGAATCCACTTCGCGGGATGGTATAAAAATCATGATGAAAAAGACCTGATTATCTACGACGTTTATGGGTATACGGCTCTTGGCTTGAGAGAAGGTCATAGCATGATATTTGTAAATTCCGACTCACTTTATTTGAAGAGAAAGAAGATGCAATATCAAATAGAGCCACACTGGGATCACGATCATATAGATAAAATCTCTTATTGTTCCCTAGAGGCCGATTCATCAGATTTGTTTGCCTATCACATTTACGATAATAACCATCTAATAACATGGAACGGTAAGACCTTTTTTCTGATCAATCATCCGCTAGACCCTTCCATTCACGACTTGCCAAGATTTGATTTTGTAATTCTTAGAGACAATGTTTATCTGCACGAAACCTTTTATGAGTTTGCAAGATTTAGAAACTTGATTGTAGATAGCTCTTGTACTCCGTGGTATATCCAGCATCATCGTGCTTGGTTAGAGAAGCATAGTGCTTATGTGGTTGGGGAGATGGGGTATTATATTCAGCAATTGTAACCACTAAAGACAGATGATTTTTTCGCGTAAATGACATCTCAAATATTTTGACACAATTCATTTGTTGTTGGCGGTGCTAATTCGTTTTATTTATTAAGAATGTTAACCAATGTAAAATACATAGCTCGTTATATTTTTTTATTATCGGTTACTTACTCATACTTTAAAGTATTAATGTTAATTAATCTTTATAAGAGTTTATGAGAATAACTTCTATATCTATCCTAATCTTCGCGCTTATTTTAGGCTCTTCGTTAACTTTAAGTGCTCAAAAATCAGTATGGAAGCAAGAACAATATCGAACAGACCAATTGTATGTAAAATTGAGAAGCGAGCATCTTGCGTTAAACGTATCATCTTTGCAGGGTAAGTTTGAAATCGAACAACTTGAGCCTCTTTTCAAAATCAATGATGTTGAACTAAAAAAATGGTATGTCATTACTATCTCTGAACCCGAAAAAAACACCTTAAATGATTTGCAAAAATTAGTTTCGACTTTTAACGAAGTGGAACTTGCGGAAAAAGTTCCTTTGCACTACAGTTTTGCTATTCCTAATGATATTAGTTCAATACAATGGAGCCTAAGCAAGATTAAAGCACAAAATGCTTGGGATATTGAAGTAGGCAGCCCAAATATCACTGTTGCTATTGTTGACGATGCAGTTGCTGTTCAGCATGAAGATTTGAAAGATAAAATTTGGATTAATACGGGTGAAATTGCTGGTAATGGTATTGACGATGATAATAATGGATATGTAGACGACGTCAATGGTTTCGATGTGGCAGATTTGGATAATAATCCTTCGCCTCCAGCTACAGCAACTAATAGTAACTTTTCTCATGGAACCCATTGTGCGGGGATTGCGGCTGGAGCAACTAACAATGGTTTAGGAATGGCTTCCATTGGCTATAATTGCTCTATAATACCGGTTAAAACAAAAGCAGATGCAACATCTGGAGCAAGTTTACAGGCAACAGTTGCAGGCGTGGAATACGCCATTTTATCTAAGGCCGATGTAATTAGTATGTCTTTTGGCTCATTTACACCTTCCTATGCTTTTAATGAACTAATAAACTACGGTCACCAGCAAGGAATAGTTTTTGTGGCGGCCGCAGGAAATAGCAATACAGATGTTCCAGCGTATCCAGCTTCTTATCAATACGTGATTTCAGTAGGTGCAAGTGATCAATCAGATGCTAAGGCCAATTTTTCTAACTACGGTGAACATATTGATGTAATGGCTCCGGGTGTTAATATTTACAGCACTTTAGCGGGAACAAATAATTCGTATGGTAAATTAAGTGGAACATCTATGGCTTGCCCAATGGTTTCTGGATTAGTGGGTTTAATGTTATCCAGAAACCCTTCGATTATGCCCGACGATATTGAAGCTTGTTTGGAAAGTACTGCGGATAATATTGACGCTGTAAATTCAGGTTATTTAGGTAAGCTTGGTGCGGGAAGAATTAATGCAGAAAGAGCAATAGACTGTATTCCAGGGATTATAGCAGATTTTGAACCAGAACATACTCATTTTTGCGCTGGTAACACTATTTCGTTTATTGATTTATCCGACACTTCGGTAGCATCTTGGTCATGGGTTTTTCCTGGTGGGGTTCCATCCTCTTCTACCTTGCAAAATCCTGATGTTACGTTTAATACAGAAGGAACTTATCTAGTTAGGCTTACCGTTTCCAACAATAAAGATACCAGCATGGTTGAGAAAGAGATTGTTGTAGGCCCTCCGACTCTTTTATTTTCGGATACAATTATTACCTCTTCTGGATTCAAAGTATATTCTAAGGTTCGTATTAAAGGAGCACCTCCTTTCAACTTTTCTTATACTGACGGAACGGATACGTTTTATGTAAATAATGTAATGGACTCCGTATATTATCTTAATCTAATGGTGGATTCTACTACAATATTTGAACCGTTGGCTATTTTGGATCAAAACTGTGTAGGCACCGTTTCGGGTCAGATAAAAATTGACATTCAAGTTTTATCTTCTTCACAATGTAACTATGTTACCAATCAGG
Organism: Cytophagales bacterium; assembly: GCA_020627945.1. GTDB lineage: Bacteria > Bacteroidota > Bacteroidia > Cytophagales > JAHDFW01 > JAHDFW01. The sequence goes on along the minus strand of JAHDFW010000089.1, from coordinate 6,608 downwards.
TTCGAATAGCCAATAATGAGTCAGGGTTCCCTTCTTTACTTTCCATGTCAGATTGGTTTGGGTATTCTTCTACAGAAATAGGTGACCTTAATAAAGACGGAGTATTAGATGTTGCTGTTGCGGCAATTGGGCAAGACGGACAAGGGATAAATGCAGGAGGTGTCTATATTCTTTTTCTTAACGCCGATGGTACAGTAAAATCACATAAGTTTTTGAGCGATTCCACCAGTGGATGGAGTGTGTCCGGTTCGTCATTAAGGATAGGTGCTGGGTTAGACTATTTGGGTGATTTAGACGGGGATGGCAATGGCGATTTGTTAGTTGGTGTGAGTAGATATGGAAGCGGTGGTTTTAGTGGGGCTGGGTCGGCTTGGATTTTATTTCTTAACCAAGATGGAAGCATAAAGCAAGAAAGAATAATTGGTCCTAATACACCGAATTTGACTGGAGGGCCCTGGTCTATTGGGTCTAGTCTGGGAGAGTCGGTTTGTAATCTTGGAGACCTAGATGATGATGGTGTAACTGATATTGCATTGGGTGGCTCTAATTTATTTATGATCGTATATTTAAACTCAGATGGTTCTGCTAAAGGATTTACGTCTTATAAAGGAGATGATCCAGAACTAATTAGTAACGAACATGATACTCTTACTCAACTGGGAATGACAGAAATGGCTGGTATTGGAGATTTGGATGGGGATGGAGTTGAGGATTTAGCCATTAGTGAGTGGGGCTATCAAAATCAAGGAATTGTTGTAATTGTGTATTTAAACTCCGACGGTACTATTAAAGATCACAGTGTACTACATGATGATAATTGGTCCATTGATCTGAATTTGACACTAGGTTCTAAGTTTGGTAGCTCTATTGATGTAGCTCCAGACATGAATAAAGATGGTATACAAGACTTGTTCATCTCATCTTTTGGTGCATCAAGCGGGGGTAAAGTTTACCTATTTTATATGGATCGTGATGGAAGTGTTAAGGATTACGTTACTTATGGTCAAAACCAAAGTAATTTTCAAGGGATATTAGCAGGCTGGGCCTTTGGCGGTTCAGTACATTATTTAGGAGATCTTTCTGGGGACGGAACCCCTGAAATTGTGATAGGTCAACAAATGCATTATGATGGTTCTGCGAATTCAGGAGCAGCATGGATTGTATCGTTAAAAACTTGTAATGAATGTACAGTGAACGCGTCGTTCGAGACGACAAATAATTGTGCCGGAGATTCAACTTACTTCACCAATACATCTAGTTATCTTAGTCCACCTGCAAACTACTGGTATTGGGATTTTGGTGACGGAGATACAGTGTCAGGAATACCTAACCCTTCTCATAAATATGAAACTCCCGGTGCCTATTCGGTCAAAATGGTGGTGGGGAAATTTAGTTCGGAAACTTGTGCCGATTCTGTTATTAATCTTATAAATATTGATTCAACTTTTAAGATTAATTATCCAGATATGCTTCAAATATGTCCATTTTCTAAAACTGTATTAGAACCTATTCATTCTTCTTGTGGAGCTGCACCAATAAAATATAGCTGGAATACATCACAAGGTCTTTCCGATTCTACATCGAGATCTCCAGTAATTTCAGTTGGAGAAGAAACTACTTTCTACGTTCAGATTGAAGATGCTTTCGGAACTAAATTACACGATACAATAGTAGTCAAAATGCTTCAGAATTGTTGCCAAACTGTTGCAGCAATAGAACCAATTTCTAACCCTATTTGTGCAGGTGAAAATATTGAATTCGTCAATAAATCTTTTACGTTTGGAAGCGTACAGTATAATTGGAGTTTTGGTGATCCGGATATAGTACCTTCTAATTTAGAGAACCCAGCTCCTGTAACGTATACTGAAAGTGGAAGCTTTCAAGTGTTTGTTAATGTGGTAGATAGTTGTGGTTCTGGAAGAGACTCTCTGACTGTTGTGGTCGTTCAAAAACCGGATGTTTCTTTAGGCGAAGACATTGCAGTTTGTTCGGAAGATTCTGTCGTTATCGGAAAGGACCAGTTAGCCTTGCACTCCTATCAGTGGTATGGTAACGGAATAGAATCGGGTACTAATGATTCATATGCAACGGTTCGACCGGATTCTATAGAAACCTATATTTATGAGGCGACAAATGAGTTTGGTTGTGTTGCTCGAGATACTATTGTAGTGAGCTCAGTTGAACAAGTTCATATCGCTCATGAGATTTGTTCTTATGATAGCGTAGCATTGTACAGCGGCTTTTACAGGGCGGAAGGAATGTACATTGACACAATTTTTAGTGATTCAAATTGTCAAACGATATTATTTCAGGAAATAATTCATACTCGTTTATTTGATAGTATTCAAGTAGTAGAAGATTCCATATATTGTTATAGAAGTAGTTTAGAACCTGTTACCTATCAATGGTTAAATTGCGATGAAGGTGTTATTGTGACGGGGGAGAATCAATCGGTTTATGTACCTATTGATACAGCGAGGTATGCTGTAGTAGTTTCGAGCAATGGCTGTGTGGATACAAGTAATTGCACACGGGTATTAATAGAAGGCATTCCAGATCATATTGGTTGGAATTCTGTTAATATTGTTCCCAATCCAAATAATGGTGAATTTAGTATACGTTTTAGCAAACATGTTTATGGAGCTGATGTGTTTATCATAAACGCGTTAGGTCAGTTTGTATATAAAGCAAAAAATATAAACACAACTAATGATCGCATTAACCTCGATATCGATAAAGGAATCTATCAACTGATTATTTCTACTAAAGAAGGAACACTGACTGAGAAGTTTGTGGTCAATTAGTTTAATTAACGCTGTGCTATTGAATTACGTATTATTATTGGGAAGAATGGTTCATTGAGAAACAAAGATATCCAGTAACATCATACGAGGTTATTTTAAAAAGTGTTATAAAACCTTAATTTTAAAGAACAGCCAAGAAAGAAAAAAGAGGCTGTCTCATAAGTCAAATTGATGTAGAAATCAAAATGAAAATCCGCCAAAACAAATGCTAAGTGAGCATTAGATTCTTCCCCCGAACATACGAGTTCTGAAAGACGTTTTTTTCGGACTTATGAGACAGCCTCTCTTATTAATTAGACCCTTCCATTCACGACTTGCCAAGATTTGATTTTGTAATTCTTAGAGACAATGTTTATCTGCACGAAACCTTTTATGAGTTTGCAAGATTTAGAAACTTGATTGTAGATAGCTCTTGTACTCCGTGGTATATCCAGCATCATCGTGCTTGGTTAGAGAAGCATAGTGCTTATGTGGTTGGAGAACGAGGTTGTTTTAAAAGTGTTTTAAAGCCATAATTTTAAAGATCAGGCAACTGTTCTTAGAAAAGGGCTGTCCATAATAAGGAACTTAACTTTTTTGATTATGGGAAAATTTAACTGGTTTATTGTATTTGGATTGCTAACATTAGGAATCAATGCTCAGGATTGCTTGCAAGGAACTGCCAAGAAAGAATTGGACATTAATAACGTTCGTACAACGATGTTGAATGGAGGAGATATGTTTTGGGATCAAGGAGGAACAGGTTCTGCTAGATATGAAATTCCAAAAAATAGCGGTAAACACTCTCTTTTTTCAGGTGCACTTTGGATAGCTGGTTTAGACGCAAATAATAATGTTAAAGGATCTTTTGAAACCTATAGACAGGGGTCACAAGCGTATTTTCCAGGACCCGTTGTGGATACTAATGAAATATTAAGTTCTTCTTCGGATTGTTTAGAATGGGATAGGATTGCCAAAGTAAATAAATCTACCATCGAGCGTTTTATTTCTGACTTTAATTCGGGCTATATTAATACGGAAGAGTCCGTGCCTGCTGAAATTAAAACATGGCCTGGTAGAAATAATCCATTTCTTGTTCAGGATATTAGTCACCTAAATACGGAACTTGCTCCTTTTGTAGATGTGGATAATGATGGAACTTATAATCCAATGAATGGAGATTATCCAGATATAATAGGGCATCAATCTTTATGGTGGGTTATTAATGACGTTGGTGGAAATAAAACATTTAGTCCTTCGGATACGATAAACCATGGTATAGGTCTTGAAGTTCAGGTTGAAGCGTTTGCGTTTAAAACTGATGATCATTTGAACAATACCGTATTTCAAAAATACACCTTGATTCATAAAGGAAATGTAGCACTAAAAGATGCTTATGTAGGTTTTTACATTGATGTTGATTTAGGATTTTACGCCGATGATAGAATTCAATGTGATGTGGACCGAGGTATGGGAATAGGATACAATGGAGATGATTATGACAATGATGAAGGATTAGATACCATTTACGCAAGTCAATCTCAAACCTATTTATTGAATATTTGTGGACCAGAAGTAGATAGCATTTCGGACACAATAATTGGCACGATTGAAGTAAACCCAGAACGGCATTTTGCATATGGCAACGAAGTTCCTGCTGTCGGAGTAGATTTTGTGAAAGGAATTCAAGCAGACGATAATGACGGTATTGATAATGACTTTGACGGTGAAATAGACGAAGAGGGCGAATTGCTCCAAATGTCAACATTTATGAGTTACTATAATTGTATGGACGAAGTGTATGGTAACCCTACAACTGCTGAATCGTATTATAATTATCTTCAAGGTAATTGGGCAAATGGTACTCCAATTTCAGCGGATGGAAGACTCGGAATTGACAGTTCATACCTTTCCACTACTTATATGTTTCCGAACGGAACCGATAGCCTTGGGAGAGGTATCGGAGGTAAAGTTGGTGACCTTAAATCAGATTCCTTGTATGATAACTGGACGGAAGAATCTGCTAAAGTTCGAAAAGGCGATAGACGATTTGTAATTTCAATGGGACCATTTTCTTTTAGTCCAGGCGATAAAAAAGAGTTTGTAGTAGCATTTCCATGGGCGCAAAGTTTACAAGGAGCTCAAGATGCTGTAGCAAAATTGAAGGAAGCAGATGATCAAATTCAGAATGCTTGTGACAATGGATTTCAGGGATATCCAACTCCTTTAGGTCTAGATCAAAATCTTACCAAAGCAGGTTTAGTTAAGGTACGTCCAACGGTTGTAGAAGATTACTTGTTCATGGAAGTTCCTTCGCCATACCAATACGAGTTTGGTATTGTAGACTTGCATGGTAGAATTATGAAACAAATAAGTAGTCAAGGAGATCAAAGAATAAACGCGAGTGATTTACCTTCAGGAATTTATTTTTATCGTTTTATTCAAAATGGGAAGTCTCAAAGTGGGAAGTTTATTAAGAATTGATTCGTTCGTTGTGATTTTAGTTAAAATTTAATCTGATAATCGCCGTGTAATGATGTTGATCCCGAATGAAATAAACCCAAGAAAGAAATAGTCTATAATACGCCTCGATAGCTCCTGGAAATTGGAATCTCAATCCCATCAATAACTACTTTAGAAGCAGATATAGACTGAACATAAATGGTATTGATCAAAAACGATCGATGTACACGTACAAATTGTTCTGGCAAAACTTCTATTATTTCGTTCAAGGATTTACGCTGCACAATTTTTTCTTTGGAGGTATAAATTTCAATGTAAGACCGATCTGCTTGAATATAGAGTATATCCATTGGGTTTATACTTCTTTTGCCATTTACATCCTGAATTTCCAACTGCTCAGGTAATTGATACTTTATCATTTCCAACGCGGCAATTACATCGTTGGGATTAAACGGTTTTGTAATATAAGTTTGAGGTGACAGACGGGCCGCTTCCTGAAGTGTTAGCATATCTTGATTAGCTGTTAAAAACAAAAAAGGCTTCTTATGCTTATTCATATGTTCTGCGACTTGCAACCCTGAAAAGTCGGTCGTAAGAAAGATGTCTACCATAGCCAAATCGAAGTTCCAATCTGTTTTATTTACAAAGTCTTCTCCATTACGAAAGATACTAACACATTCAAAACCATTCTCTTCGATTAAGGATTTCAAATGCTTTGCTGCGAAGAACTCGTCTTCTATTATAACAACCTTAACCTTAGACATCAAACTCAAAATAATATCTTCCTTGCGAACTATCCAGCTCATAAGATTCCCCTCCAATGTGTTCAACTAATTCAGGAATTAACGCGGTTCCCATTCCACCCTCTTCATTGGAATCCCATCTTCCTCCATCTCTATAAGAAAAGGAAATCTTACCTTCAGTTTGTGTGACATGGATCGCTATTTTGGTATCATCATTCATATTGTGTTCAATTGTGTTGGAAAGCATTTCATTGAACATTAAACCAAAATAAACAATACGTTCACTTCGAATTTGTAATTCACTCAATTCAGAACTCAATTCTAAATGTTGTGGTGTAATTTCGGTATACAATGCAATAATCTCATTTAGGTATTTGATCAAATCAACAAATGGATCATGCACGTCAAGTGAGAGATGTTTATGCAGTGTGCTTATTGCCTTTATGTTACTGGTAATTTTTTCAAGTTCTTCGGTTCGTTTGCCAGATTGAATAGCTTTAAACTCAAGCATAGAAAGGATCATTTGTAAGTTGTTTTTGATCCTATGATTACTTTCGACCAAAAGAGTATGATACTTTTCATTAGCTGCATTTAACTCTTCATTGGTCTCTTCAATAAT
>JAHDFW010000088.1 GCA_020627945.1 Cytophagales bacterium | reverse complement strand
CAATGCTAGTGAGGTACACTGGAATCTAACTCCTGCAGAACTCGTGGAATTTGCACTTGAAAACAACGAAGGTATTCTTACGGACACTGGTGGGCTTATGTGTGACACTGGTAAATTTACTGGAAGATCTCCTAAAGACAGATTTGTTGTCAAAGATGCTAAAACTAAGGATTCCGTATGGTGGGGGGATGTTAATATCGAAATTTCTGAAGAGAATTTTGATGCGATTCATAAGGCTATGATTGCTAACCTAGAGGGTAAAAAACTTTATGTACGTGATGCTTTTGCGGGTGCACATCCTGACTACCGTCTTGATGTTCGTATAGTTAATACTAAAGCTTGGCAAAACTTATTCTGCCACAATATGTTTCTTCGTCCTGAAAAAGGTGAATTAGAAAGCTATGTACCTAACTTCACAATAATATGTGACCCAGATTTTAAAGCTGATCCTGCAACTATGGGAACTCGTCAGTCTAATTTCGCGGTATTGAACATGACCAAGAGAATGATCTTGATTGGAGGTACGGGTTATGCTGGGGAAATGAAAAAAGGTATTTTTTCTGTTCTTAATTACATCTTACCACATGAAAAAGATACTTTATCAATGCATTGCTCTGCAAACATTGGTGAAGCTGGCGATACTGCAATTTTCTTCGGACTTTCAGGAACTGGTAAAACTACTCTTTCTGCAGATCCAGACAGAGGACTAATCGGTGATGATGAACATGGATGGACTGAGGACTCCGTATTCAACTTTGAAGGTGGTTGCTATGCAAAAACTATTGACCTAACAAGAGAAAAAGAGCCTCAAATTTGGGATGCTATTAAATTTGGTGCAATCGTTGAAAACACAAGATGTTTCCCTGGAACAAGAACTGTGGATTATACGGATGTATCAGTTACTCAAAATACAAGAACTGCGTATCCTATTAATCATATTGAAAACGCGGTTGAACCATCTATGGGAGGAATTCCTAAGAACATATTCTTCCTAACTTGTGATGCATTTGGAGTTTTACCTCCTATTTCTAAATTGACTCCTGGTCAAGCTATGTATCATTTCATTTCTGGTTATACTGCCAAAGTTGCTGGTACAGAGACTGGAATTACTGAACCACAAACCACTTTCTCGGCTTGTTTCGGTTCTCCATTCTTACCATTGCACCCAACTAAGTACGCTGAGATGCTAGGTGATAAAATGCAAAAAAATAACGTAAATGTATGGTTGGTTAACACTGGATGGTCTGGTGGTGGATATGGAGTTGGTTCTCGTATGAAACTGAAGTACACTCGTGCGATGATTACCGCTGCATTGAATGGTGAATTAAACAACGTGGATTTTGAAAATCATAACATCTTTGGTGTTGCAATGCCTGTTTCTTGTCCTAACGTACCGTCGGAGTTACTTTCTCCAAGAAACACTTGGGAAGACAAAAACTCTTATGACGAAAAGGCCAATGATTTAGCTGGTAAATTCAATGCTAACTTTGAACAATACGCAGATTTTTCTAACGATGAAATTCTTTCTGGAGCTCCAAAAGCGACTCAGAAGGTTTAAGTATAGATCAAACTAGATATAAAGCCAGTTAATCTTCTGATTGACTGGCTTTTTTTTGTTTTACAAATTCTGTTCTAATAAAATTTTAAATGAAATCGTAGAGCGTACAAAATCAATTTATAATTCTATTTCAATGGAAAAGTTACAATAAGCAGGGAAAGAATAGGTTCCAATACCAGATGCGTATCTTAAATTAGATTCGTTGCCATTGCTTACTAAACCAGTAAACCCTCCTTCTATACATAACAACATTCTGGATTCTGGTTTAAATCTTTTATAATGTTTGATATGAGGTTGAATAAATATATCTCTCCTAATAACATCATGAAGGTTAAATTCAAAAGGTTCAAAATAACTTGCAGGAATAAAAACATCGGCTTTCTCATCTGCATTAAAGAAGTAAGTATTTAATCCAAAATAATAATCTCGGGTAATCTCCATTCCTACAGTCAAAGAAGCAAATCGAGATCGCTGACTATATTGAGCATCTCTCCATTCAGTGTCAATACTTCCAATGCCTACAGATCCTTTAAGCAGCCATTTCCCGCGATATACTATGTAACTTTCAAAAGCATAACTTTTTTCAGAATAACCTACCGGGCTTAACGAATAAAAAAATTTAGAAATTGGTATACCTATTCCAATTTTCTCAAATGAATGGTAAGAGTTTTCATCCAACTTAGTTGCTGATTGGAATTCCATATTGTCTTGTGATCTTGTTTCCAGTCCTACAAAGAACACGCAAACAACGGTAAACACTTTCAAAGTTAAAGTACTCATTACTAACTAGTCTATATCAATAAATACACTATACTGTTGATAATTTCTAAAATCGTATTCCACGTAGAAATTTTGATGGATTTCGTGCAGTCCTATTCCAAAAGTGGAGTTTACCTGAACATTATTTAGTTCCATAACCCATCCACAATCTTCCAAATAAGCCATTTCTCTGGTATAGTCAATTTTGATCGTATCGTGGAAAATACTTCTCACATACACATATTCAATATGATCCGAGTTCATATCAACTGGCAAGGCTTGAGCATAATTTGGTATTGCGTTTTCATCAACCCCATTTCGTATGGCATAAACACTATCTATGGTGAATTTAAGTTGTGAATAATAACTATAGTCAGGGTATTGATGCAAACTATCAACAAAGTAGATCGCTATTTTCGGTTCCACATCTCCCACACAAGGAGGTTCTCTATTTAAACATCCTTCTAAACCTATGAGTAAAGCTCCAAATAGTAATACTTTGCCAAAAATTCTTTTCTGCATGTCTATTCTATGACGAAAGTTTTATACATAACGTTGCACCTGAACTAAACTTTTTATAAATAGTATCTACCTCTAATTTCAACCTGATCTCACAGAAAATTATACCTTTGCAGCATGGATAAAAAAGAGTTAAGAATAGTATTCATGGGAACGCCTGAGTTTGCAGTTCCTTCATTGCAAATTTTAGTAGAAGAGGGTTACAATGTGGTTGGGGTAATTACTGCTCCAGATCGAAAATCAGGTCGTGGACAAAAAATTTCAAAGTCGGCTGTTAAAGAATATGCTGAAACTCAAAATCTTAACATTCTTCAACCAACTAACCTGAAAGATGAGGCTTTTCTGGATGAGTTAAAATCTCTTAATGCTAATTTACAGGTAGTTGTAGCCTTTAGAATGTTACCAGTTGCTGTTTGGGACATGCCTGAAATAGGAACATTTAATCTTCATGCTTCATTACTACCTAATTATCGAGGTGCTGCACCTATTAACTGGGCTATTATGAACGGTGAAAAAGAAACTGGCGCAACAACTTTCTTTCTAAAACACAAAATAGATACTGGCGATATTATTCTACAACAAAAAGAAGAAATCACCAAAGATGATACAGCAGGTACTCTTTATGCACGCCTTATGCTTATGGGTGCTCAACTAGTATTAAAAACGGTAAAACTAGTAGAAGAAGAAAAAGTTGAGTCGACACCTCAAATACTTACTGGTGAAGAAAAATCTGCTCCAAAAATTTTCAAAGACACCTGCGAAATAGATTGGACTCAGGATGGATCCTCAATTAGAAACTTCATAAGAGGGTTATCCCCTTACCCTGCTGCTTGGACAAAATTAAATAACAAAACTATTAAAGTTTTTGAAGCAGACTTCGTGCATTCTGCTAACTCAAATGTTGAAAATGGCGAAATAGATTCGGATAACAAATCCTATTTAGCTTTTGGATGCAAAGATGGAGTGATCAATATAAAAAGCCTCCAAATGGAAGGTAAAAAGAGAAATACTATCGAAGAATTTCTTCGAGGTTACAACGTAAATTCTTAGTCAAAAATGAGAATCTCAATTATAGTTGCCATGGCATCTAATCATGCAATTGGCAAAGACAACCAACTCATGTGGCATTTACCAAATGACATGAAGTTCTTTAAAAATACTACGACTGGACATGTTATTCTAACAGGTAGAAAAAATTACTTCTCCATTCCTGAAAAGTATCGTCCGCTAAAAGACAGAACCAATATTGTTGTGACCCGTCAGGAGTCTCTCAATTTGGCTTCACATGAAGATGTAGAAATTCTTAGTAACATTGAAGAAGCTATAGCGTTTGCGAAATCCAAAAACGAGTCAGAACTTTTTATAATTGGTGGTGGTCAAATTTACTCGCAGACTATGGAGATAGCTGATCGAATGTATATCACACATGTGCATCAGGCATTTGAAGATGCTGATACACATTTTCCAGAAATAGACTATTCAATTTGGAAAACAGTTTCAGCAGAGCATCACAGCAAAGATGAACGTCATAAATATCCTTACTCCATTTACGTTTACGACCGTATTAAAAAGTAAATCCATCCTATTATGAACCTAAAAAAGTTATTAAGTAAGCAGCAGACCATGTTTTGGTCAATGTTTGCTGGTGTTAGTGTTTTGGTGGTTGTTGCGGTTTTTATAGTGTCGAATGGAATGATTCCTACCTATATTACAGAGTTACAACCCTTGAAAATTGCAATTCCAATTATTTGTCTGGTAATAAGTGTAGGAACGTTTTTTTATTCAAACTTCCGATTAGGTCAAATAGCTTCAATCAATAACTTAAACCAGAAAACTACTGAATACAACTTAGTGGTCACAATGCGTTTGAGCGCTTTTTTAATTAGTGCAATTATCACACTAATAGCTTTTATCCTAGCGCATGATAGATTCTTCACTTATATCGCTTTAGCTATGCTTCTGTGCCTTAGAGTTTATCGTCCCACAGAGAAGAAATTAAAGTCCGAATTAAACCTTAACGAAAATCAGTTGAATCAGCTTTCAAATCTTTCCAAAAGTAACTAAATTGCACACTATGAATGAGAAGGAAAATTTGTTTTATGCTTTAGGGCACTTGGCATACGCGGTTGCGATGGCCGATGGTGAAGTTCAAAAAGAAGAACGACAACTAGTTCACCAAATTGTAAGTTCGGAAATGAAAAAGATCACTCCAGAAATTAATATCTCTGAGATCATTTTTTCAATCCTATCTGAACAACAAGAAAACTTAGAAACGACTTTAAGCAGAGGTCTTAAAGAATTACGAATGAGTAAAAACAGTCTGGACAGTAAATATAAAGATCAAATTCTACAAACTCTTTATAAGGTAGCTGAGGCTTTCCCCCCTGTAGAACAGGCGGAACAAAAAGTACTTTCAAAAATCAAACAAGAACTGGACCTACTCTAGTTTAAAAACAACAAAACAAACCTTTGTAAGGTATTAAACGTTATAGGATTAATGGTGTATTTCTCATTCAAGTGGCGCCATACCGATCCTGCGATGCAAAAATTACAAGCTATACCGCTCCTTCTTTCTTTACTATGGTGCATAGGTCTTAACGCCCAACAAAAGACCATTCATTACTTAGACCAAAGTAATTACCCAACAATCCTTCAGCTTCATGTACGAGATTTAGTCAGCCACCCTCTGGATAATAGACATGTGGTAATTGGTGATTTTATTGCTATTGATGATTCATTAAATTCTATTCTCCCCTATTTTTCATACGATTTAGGAAACCAAAATGGGATTATAAATACTTATGAACAAACCGTAGGCGTTACTGCCAATACTCGACCTATGGCCGCATGCTTTGACGCCAAAGGTCAACTGTATTTTGGAGGAGTCAATGGTGCTAACGATGGTTTTAAATTTGTTTCTAAGATCAATACCAACAACCAAATCCTTTGGACTACTATCTTTGGTCATCACTCCATAAATGACTTAATAATAATTGATGACATGATCTTCACTACTTCTCAAGATGAAGATTCCAATGCAAGACATTCATTTTTAGTTTCTAAACTCGATACGAATGGCAACTTATTAGCCACGGCAAATTTCAACAACAACTCCAATAATTCCACTGGAGTTAAACTAGTTGTTGACACAGCGCAACAAAGAATCTATGCGTTTGGAATTAGTATCTATGGAGCTCAACCAAAAATCAGCATCAAGGTGCTAGATTACAATCTTCAAACCATTAATTCCCGTTTAATAGAACATAGTATTGGTGGACTTTTTCTCAACGACGTAGTTCATAAAAATGGAAATTTCTATTTGTGTGGTACGTTTGTAGAATCTGGAAAAGATCATGGGTTCTTTATTCAGCTGGATGAAGACATAAATATTAGTAGATCTTCACTCTTTAAAGATACGACCGCAGCAAATAATCGGATAGCTCTAAATGCGCTGGTTGTAGATAATCAAAACGATGTTCATTTAGGAGTTTCTGGACGAGACACCAATAATTTAGAATTCCCAATTGCTATAAAACTAAGTCCAGAAGACACTCTGCTCTGGCAATTGAATCTAATTTCGACCGACACGGGCACAACCGAAAGCATCAGCAACATGGAACTTATGAAAGAAACAGATTCTTTGAGATTCACTGGAGAATACAGGGTTACTGATGGAGTAGATTATGGTCCACCTGCTTTATTTGAGCTTAAGATGCATCACTCTATCAATGGAAATAAGTGTTTTCAACAATCCAATTTGTTTAAAGACACCGTTACTTTTTTGTCCAGAAATGATTCAAATCTTGTTCCTACTACTTTCTTCGGAGATACTAATTCACTCATTTTCGAACATGACATTGAATTTATGCTTCGTGAGGTTGCCTGTTTGGATAGTACTGATACCATTGGTATACGAAGTGCATTAAATCGAAAGCTGATAGTACAAACAAGCATAGACCACATTCAAATTAGTAGCGTGGAACCATTAACAAATTCTTTTATCGAGTTATATTCCATACTTGGTGTTAGAGTAGCTTCAATTTCTATTGAACCTAGTAAAACTCACTACTCATTATCTACTTCTCAACTTCCGTCAGGCATATATATTTTAACATTGAGAAACAGTTCTACGCAACAGGTTACAGAATCCCGCAAAATAATTATATCGCATTAGTCTAAATTTCATAATTTCGCGACTATTCAAGTAATTACAATGGGAAAAGAACAGTTCAACGTAGTAAAAGGGACCAGAGATTTTGGTCCACAACAAGTAAGAGAACGTCAATACATTATTCAGGCTATTAAACAGGTGTTTGAAAAATTTGGTTTCCAACCTTTGGAAACTCCAACTATGGAGCGACTATCTGTGCTAACCGGTAAATATGGCGATGAAGGAGATGAACTACTTTTTCGCATCTTGAATAGTGGAGAATTTCTTAAACCTACGTCTCAAGATGATTATAATAATGGTGAAAAAGCGTTAAGCGGAAAAATTGCAGAAAAAGGGTTACGTTACGATCTTACCGTTCCTTTTGCACGATATGTCACTAACAATCGTAACGATCTTGCATTTCCATTCAAACGCTATCAAATTCAACCTGTTTGGAGAGCGGATAAACCTCAAAGAGGTAGATATCGTGAATTTTATCAATGTGATGCTGATGTTATAGGAACAAATTCTCTTCTATGTGAAGCTGAAGTAATTCTAATGATCAATGAGGTGTTGACAACCTTGGGAATTAATGATTTCACTATTAAACTAAACAATCGCAAAATTCTAGAAGGTATTTGCGACGTATCTGGAACTTCCGAACAATTCACGAACGTTGTAGTTGCGATTGACAAATTGGACAAGATTGGCAAAGAAAAAGTTTCTGAAGAATTAATGTCTAAAGGGATCAGTTCAGATCAGGCCAACCAAATTTTCGAATTAATTGAAGGTGATATTAATACACTTAAAGTTGCTTTTGAAAACTCTGAGGTTGGAACCAAAGGTATTGAAGAAATTGAAGAGGTATTCTCCTACCTTCCACAAGAAAACAATACTAACTTCGACATAGCATTAGCAAGAGGTCTCTCCTATTATACGGGTTGTATTTATGAAGTTGCGGTTAACAATGTGAAAATTGGAAGTATTAGCGGAGGTGGACGTTATGACAATCTAACAGGTGGTTTTGGAATGGAAGGCGTTTCAGGAGTAGGTTTTTCCTTTGGACTAGATAGAATCTACGATGTTCTTAGTGAACTCGAACTCTTCCCAAACCTAGAAGCAAGTTCTACAAAAGTTATCATGATTGCGTTTGACCAAGAATCTTTTAAATACTCCGTGCCAGTATTAGGGCAATTGAGAGCTGCAGGAATTAAGTCAGAATTATATCCAGATGTGGTAAAAATGAAAAAGTCCATGAAGTATGCGAATAATCGCAACATCCCTAATGTAATCTTAATTGGAGGTAATGAAATGGAAACTGGACTTTTAACCCTGAAAAACATGATTACAGGTGAGCAAGAGAACCTAAGCATTCCTAAGATCATTGAAAAGCTCCAGGAATAAGCCACACACCAAAGACCAAAAAATAAGAAAGAATAATGAACCAAAACATACACTACATAACGGACGAATGGCTTACCATTGATTCGGTGGAAGACATTGTTAACTCCAATAAAAAGCTAGCACTATCCGAAGAGGCAATTCAACGTATTGAAAAATGCCATAAGTATTTACAGGATAAGCTACAAGATTCTGATGCTCCCATCTATGGTATAAATACAGGGTTTGGCTCTCTTTACAAAGTAAAAATTGAGAAGGATGAGCTTTCTAATTTGCAAAGTAATTTGATTAAATCTCATGCCTGCGGAACAGGAGATGAAGTTCCACAAGAAGTGGTAAAACTCATGCTTTTCTTTAAGATTCAATCACTATCTTATGGACATTCGGGTGTGCAATTAGTCACGGTCAACAGATTGATTGAATTCTACAACCAAGGTGTTTTCCCTGTAGTTTATCAACAAGGTTCTCTAGGAGCAAGTGGTGATTTAGCACCGTTAGCACATTTGTGTTTACCATTGATCGGAGAAGGTGAAGTATACTTTCAAGATACCCGTTTATCAGGTAGTGAAATTAATAGAATTTGGTCTTGGGAACCTATCAGGTTAGATGCAAAAGAAGGTCTAGGTTTGCTTAATGGAACACAATTTATGAGTTCCTATGGAGTTCACAACTTGATTAAGGCTCGTCGCTTGTCGAAATATGCTGATATTATTGGTTCTATTTCGTTGGAAGCTTTTGATGGAAGAATTGACCCTTTCAACCCTTTAATCCATAAAGTTCGTAAGCAAAAAGGTCAAATTGAAACTGCTGCTAGAATCAAAGGATTGTTGGAAGGAAGTGAATTGATTCAACAGTTTAAAAAACACGTGCAGGATCCTTATTCATTCAGATGCATGCCTCAAGTACATGGCGCTTCAAAAGATGCTATATCCTATGTTCAAGGAATCTTCGAAAATGAAATCAATGCGGTAACGGATAACCCAAATATCTTCCCTGATGAAGATTTAATAATTTCTGGAGGTAACTTCCACGGTCAACCATTAGCATTGACAGCAGATCATTTAACTCTAGCAATTGCGGAGTTAGGAAATATATCGGAACGTAGAACATATCAACTCGTTTCTGGCTTAAGAGGGCTACCTGAATTCCTTGTTGCAAACCCAGGTTTAAATAGTGGGTTTATGATTCCGCAATATACAGCTGCCTCGATCGTTAGTCAAAGTAAGCAATTGTGCACTCCATCTTCAGCCGACTCTATTGTTTCTTCGAATGGTCAAGAGGACCATGTCAGTATGGGGGCAAATGCTGCTACTAACGCTTACAAAGTAATGTTGAACACTGAAAGAGTTTTAGCAATTGAGCTATTCAATGCTTCACAGGCAATCTATTTTAGAGAACCGGTAAAGACCTCTCCAAAACTAAATACAGTTCTGGAAGAATACAGAAAGCAAGTACCTATTGTAGATGAAGACCGCATTTTGCATTTTGATATTGCTAATTCCATTAATTTCTTGCAAAACTTCGACCCTGAATCAGTTTTGTAGTTAACTTTATAAACACAATTATGAAATTGATTAGTCGTCATATCATTGTCACATGTATTTTGATTCTAATCAATTTCATTTCTTCTTTTGCGCAAAATGCTTGTTTCACCCTAAGTACTTCTCGTGGTTGCGCTCCCTTAACAGTAACTGCTCACGATTGTTCTGGTGAAACTAACATTGCCTATTTGTTTGGAGAAGGTGAGTATGACATTGGTAATCCTGATGATTATGTAACCGACTCGGTCTATACCTTTGATACGGCTGGAACGTATACCATTTTCCAACTTGTTCCTCCAGGCGGTAATCCTTTGGATAGTTTAAAAATTGAGGTACTAGCTAGTCCAGACCCCCTATTTGAGCTTTCTCTATGCGCTGATTCTTCGGTATTCCTTTCCATTACAGATGAACAATACGAAGAATTCTTCGTTGATTTTGGGGATGGAACACTGGACACATTAAATAAAGGAGATCAAGTCAATCATAAGTATTCTAGCTTAGGCGCAGTAACCGTAACAATCACAGGAAATTACGTCCCAGGGAATTGTGGTGCTACAAAATCTGAAACAGTAACATTAATTAATGGACTCCCAACACCTACCCTACAAAGTATAGTTCCTGACTCCAACAATCATTATTCATTATCCTTCACTTCTCAAACTAATTTATTATTTCGTCTATATTCAAGTGAGTCAGATTCGAGTATGTTTATGAATAGCGATACATTGCTTGGTGCAAATAGCATTGATACTTTTGGAGTTGAATTAACAGAAGGGTTAACACAAAGTTGTTTCAAAATTTCTTCTTATGATTTGTGCAACAACGAACAATTATCTTCAGTCAATTGCCTATTAATTCCAAACGTTGAATCTCAGATAGGATTCAATAGTATTTCTTGGCCTAACTACGAAGGTCTTGAATTTTCAGAAGTTGAGCTAATAAAAAACGGTGTTGGACTATCAAATTTTAACAATAGGAATGCACAATCCATCGTAGATTCAAATATCATTTGTGGATTGGACTATTGTTACGCTTTGATCACTACATTAACAGGTAGTAGGGCTTTAACATCAAAAGATTCATGTGTGACTGGCAATGCGGATCAGATTGGTGATACTCTTTTCATCAATACTTCCTACAACCTTTCTAATGAAATAATAGTGAACTGGAATTTTCCAGAAGTAAAATTTAACGACTTTCAGGTCTATGAAGTATCTAGGCCCAACCAAATCACTTCTACCACGGATAGTTTTGCAATCATGTCGCAAGGAGATTGTTTCGAAACTTCCTTTCAGGATTTATGTGGCAACAATTCTGAACCCAGTAATCAAAGTTGCCCTATCCGCCTAAATGTTTCAATTCAACCTTTGGTTGCCAATTATGCAACCTTAGAATGGACACAGTATACGGGGTGGATAAATCCTGTTCAAAATTATGAAATGGAGATGTTTGACAAAGACTACAACTTACTTAAAACTATTTCTTTAGGCAGCATTACTTCATATCAAGACACTATTGATTATGGATTTAACCAACAAATTTATAGAGTTAGAATTAAAGCTCTAGAATCAGGGGGTACTGGTCGCATTTCTTATTCCAATTTAGTAGAAACGGAACTTGAAAATAGTTTCTTCATCCCCAATACATTTAGTCCTAATGAAGATGGCCTAAATGATACTTTTCTAATTCGGGCACGATTTGCTAAATCAATATACGTTAGAATATTTGACCGTTGGGGAAATTTGGTTTATGAATCTACTGAACTAAATGAAGGTTGGGATGGTAATTATGATAGTGGAAAAAATGCCCCAGAAGGAATCTACTCCTACTATATAGAAATCACCGACGACCAAAATAATAGTCGAACCCGCACCAGTACTTTAACGTTAATTCGTTAAATTTGTCCTCAAACAATTAGACATTAGAGCAATTATTGCTTTAATATATTTAACCTAAAGAAAATACGAAGGAGTCATGTTTGATATGATGAAAATGATGGGTAAAGTGAAAGAAGTTCAAGAACGTGTTAAAATCGTTCAGGAGCAGCTTGCCCACAAAACTGTGGTTGGAGAAGCAGGAGCAGGAATGGTTAAAGCAACCGCTAATGGGCACCGAAAAATAATTCAAATCGAAATCGATAGTGCACTAAGTGACGTTGATATGGCTAAAGATTTGATTATAGCAGCTGTAAACAATGCGATTGAGAAAGCTGATGAAATGGCAAAAGAGGAAGTCCGTAAAGAAACTGAAGGAATGATGCCTAATATTCCAGGATTGGATTTGGGTAAATTTGGTATGTAATATAAGCTTAGTCAAGCTTACATTGGATAGCAGCGTAGATTATGAATCTTCTACTCTGCTATTTTTTCTTCTAAAGAAATTTCTGATATCCAGAATAAATGCCATACTTAAATACACCAATATTGGTGAACCTAACGCAATAAATGTTGCGTAAATAAAAAACAATCTGATTTTACTAATCGAGATCCCTAGTTTATTTCCCCACCAGGTACACACCCCAAACCAACTCTCCTCAAGAATAGATCTAAATTTATCCATAGTATAAAATGATACTCAATTGCAACTTACGAATTTTATTCTAATAGGTTACAATATTTTGTTTAATATTTAACAGAAATAAATAAACAGCTTTTACATATTGGATACCAAATAGTATCCCGCTGTTGTATAAAAATTCCTAAAAAATGGGATCCAAGTAAATATAGGCCATAAAATTCGTGGTTTCAATCCAAACTTAGTTTCATAGTTCGGATTAAACAAAAAATGTGTTTTATAGTCTATCTTATACTTTGTTCGTTTTAAAATACCCTCAAAACGCTCAAGAGAGATTCCAGTTTCTTTTATTTCTACTAAGCTTTCAATAGTTTGTTCACTCTCTCCTCCTAACTTCAAAATACCTTTATACATGAACATTGGAAGAATATGATAAAAAGGCAACTTAGATAAAACCTTACCTTTACAAGTCTGTTGATGTCCTCCAAATGGATTATACCATGGTGGAAATCCAAGGAAAAACTTTCCGTCGTCTGACAAAAACTTCTTAACCAATCCCATAAATTTTTCTTGATCATGAATGTGCTCAATTACATCTCTCATCACGATCACGTCAAACCTGCCCAATGATTCGGGTTCTACCTTATAGATATCACTAGCGATTAGTTCAATTTTATCTACGAGATTACGTTCTTTATAAAACCCTTTAGCCTTTTCTATTCTCGAAGGAGACAAATCAATCCCTACTACCCTTCCATACCCTTGTTCCACAAATGGCAACAAATTCCCTGCTTCACCACATCCAATTTCTAATATGGACATGGACTTGTCAAGCTTTTTAACATTTTCAATAAATGGAATTACAAACTTTTCAGTGGTTTTTGCCTGTTCCTTAAAATATTGACTTTTGTTAGTATGTCTTTTTTGCATCTGCCAACTAGATTTTACCGAGCAAATGTAACTATTGTTTACGGCTATCGCAATTCTGCAGGGGTAAATAAATAATTGAATTATACTAATATCAATTCCAAAATTTAGTTTTACCTTTGTATCCCATAAGATAAGCAACAGAAGTGCTATAAACTTAACTTATGGGTAACACAAAATTCATCTTCGTAACCGGTGGGGTTACATCATCTCTTGGAAAAGGAATCATTTCCGCATCTCTAGCTAAATTACTACAGGCCAGAGGTTTCAGAGTAACAATCCAAAAATTTGATCCGTATATCAATATAGATCCAGGAACTCTTAACCCTTATGAGCATGGCGAATGCTTTGTAACGGACGATGGAGCTGAAACAGATTTGGACCTAGGACATTACGAACGTTTTTTGGGAACTCCTACTTCTCAAGCAAACAACGTAACAACTGGTCGTATTTATAATCATGTAATTACAGAGGAACGTAAAGGTTCTTATCTTGGTAAAACTGTGCAGGTAATCCCGCATATCACAGATGAAATTAAGCGCCGTATGATTCTTTTAGGTGAGAATGGCGATTTTGATGTGGTAATAACAGAAATTGGTGGTTGTGTAGGGGATATTGAATCTCTTCCGTTTGTAGAGGCGGTTAGACAACTTCGTTGGGATTTAGGAGCCCACCAGACTCTTGTAATTCATTTGACTTTAGTCCCTTACCTTAAAGCTGCAGGGGAATTAAAAACAAAACCTACTCAGCATTCAGTAAAACAGTTAAGTGAAGCGGGTGTTCAACCTGATATATTAGTTTGTAGAAGTGAGCGCACTTTACCTCAGGATATCAGAAGAAAGATTGCAAACTTTTGTAATGTAAATCTTAATTCAGTAATCCAATCATTAGATGCAGACTCTATTTACGATGTTCCGCTTCTAATGCAAAAAGAAGAATTGGACAAACGGGTTTTAGCGAAATTGAAACTACCTGCTAGTCCAGAACCTAATCTAAAAGTTTGGAAAGAATTTTTAGGACGCCTAAAAAACCCTACTAAGGAAGTAACCATTGGCCTTGTAGGTAAATACGTAGAATTACGTGATGCCTATAAGTCTATTATTGAAGCATTTATTCACGCTGGTGCAGAAAACGAATGTAAGGTAAATCTTAAGTGGATTCAGTCTGATTTTGTAACTATAGAAAATGTAGAGAGTCATTTAAAAGATTTAGATGGAGTTCTTGTTGCTCCAGGTTTTGGAGAGCGTGGAATTGCCGGTAAGATAGATGCAATAAGATATGTGAGAGAAAACAACATCCCATTCTTCGGAATCTGTTTGGGGATGCAAGTTGCAGTAGTAGAGTTTGCTCGAAATGTTCTAAACCTTGAAAATGCAAACACTGTAGAAGTTGATCCTGATACTAAACACGCTGTAATAGACATTATGGCTGAACAGAAGTTAATTACTGATATGGGAGGAACCATGAGACTTGGGTCTTATCCGTGTGAATTGCAAAAAGGAACTAAAATTTACAGCTGTTATAAAAAACAAAAAATAGATGAACGTCACCGTCATCGTTACGAATTCAATAACAAATATCGTGATCAGTTTGAGACTCATGGGATGAAAGTAACTGGAATTAACCCAGAAACCAGGTTAGTTGAAACTGTTGAATTAGAAGAACATAGATGGTTTGTAGCTGCTCAATTCCACCCAGAACTTAAAAGTACTGTGGTAAATCCTCACCCCCTATTTAGTGGGTTTGTGAAGGCTGCTATCGAATATGTAAAATCAAAATCAAACGTGGAGGTCAAAGCCTAATCCTTATAAATGTCAAAAGTGACTCCATTACTTGCACAAGGTTTTAGAATATTCTATTAACTTTGCGCGACTTTTTTAATAAAGAAATCGAATGGATAAAAATCAAATAACCGGAATATTACTTATTTCGGCGATGTTAATGCTTTATTTATGGTTAAAGCCAGCCCCTCCGGTTGAAACTGAACCTAAAGCAAA
>JAHDFW010000087.1 GCA_020627945.1 Cytophagales bacterium | reverse complement strand
ATGAGATCACCGAGATTTATGAGAACTATGATCAAATTCAGGTAACTATTGGAAATAATGTTCTGTGGGATGATTCCGATGATGTGAAAATTAACGTTAACACAAGGTTGAAAAAAGTCAGTGGCCAGAAAAAAGTCGAACTACAACTAGAAATCGATGGATGTGCATATGGATGGTATGACCCTGATGGTCGATGGCAAGAAGTATATTGTTTGAATAACCTTAGATTAGAATCGGTGGTAGATTAACTAAAAGCCAACCTGCACTTTACTAATATCATGAACTTCTCCTTTCTCTCCGAACACATGTAAATAATATGTTCCGTGTGGAATTTGATTCACAAAAATCTCATGAGATACTCCTTTAAAAGAACCCTGATAAACTAGTTCTCCTCTCACATCAAACAATTTAACCATCTTCTTTCTTACTTTAAGATTGTTTGTCCTTACATTTAATTTTTTGACAGAAGGATTGGGATAAACCTCAACTTCTAATCCGTCAGCTTCATTTTCAATACCAATCGTATTCCCTGTTTCTTCAATAGTAATGTCATCTATTAACAGCACATATGATAAAGCAGAACTATACGCATGAAATCCAAAGTAAAATATGCCGTTCGAATCTGCCTCATACACGACAACCGCCTCCTGATAAGTTGTATTATCCAGTTGTTCATTGCTCCATAATGCCGAACTTGCTCCCATAGTTGCTGAAACTGCCTCTCCTCCAACATGAACCTTTAATTTCTCACTTGAAGAAAAGTCTATTGTGTTATACCAAAATGTTAAAGTATAAGTTGCTCCCTCCACCATTTGGATTCCTGGTGTAAATAGCCAATCATCGTTATCTTCCGCCATGTTGCTAAATACGTTGATCGCACTTGAATCTGTTCTGGCATTCTGAGAAGTATTAGAATTCTTAATAATCTCCCAACTGGAATTAAAGCTGTTAGTATTTAAATCTTCACTAGTCCAACCTTCTGGATAGTTTTCATGCAACGTACCTGTAGTTCCTTCAAATCCCGTGAAGTATGGAAATGAATCAATGATTTGTGCATTTGCATTGAAGCAAACCATCGTTAATAGTAATGGTAATACGGCTTTCGCAATTTTATTAATCAACATCTTATTTTACAGTAAATTTTGTTCGAATTAGTTCTTCACTCAAGATCATTTGTATCACATAGTTCCCTGCGGACAAATTGTATTGAACGGGAATAGATCGGGTTCCTTCAGAAACATTAAAAGAACTTACCTCTTGTCCAAAAACATTGTAAATAGCTCCTCTTGTATTTCTCTTAACGGGTTTGTTAAGCTCTATATTAAAACTGCCCTCCGTACTCGGGTTAGGAAAAACAAGAAAGGAAGAAGTGAAGCGTTCATTCGTAATGGCAATAGCATTGGAATATGAAGAACTACCGGTCTGGTCGACTTGGCTAATACGGTAGTAGGTGGTTTTAACGTGATGATCAAAGTCATCAAAAATGTATTCCTTTCTACTGTTCGAATTTCCGCTTCCTTCGACTCTTCCTATTTCTGTGAATTCTGTTCCATTATCGGAACGTTCAATTACAAAATGACTGTTACTAGTTTCTGTATCAGTTGACCAACTCAATGCATTCCATCCTTCTTTAGCTACACCTGTTAAATGAAAGTTCGTAACAGGCATCCCACCACCAATAATTGGTGTACATGAACCTATAGTCAACGTATAATCTTCCCACAAAAAGTATCCAGATACCTTAAGATAATAAACTTGCCCTGCCGTGACACTCAAATCAATACACGAAGGAATACTACCACATGCTCCTCCAGCAGTTACTATTCGACCTTCTGAACCGGCCCCTCCTGGAACACAAGTACCCGTTTGAGAACTTGAAAATTGCTTAATATCTACCACAGTTCCACATTCCGTAGGACTTGTAATGGAAACTTTTACAATACCACTTGAAGAGGGGGTCAACACCCAATACTGTGATGAACTAGTTGGAACCGTTCCTGTATAATTCGCAATTGAGGTCGCATCCGTGGCATCCGAACAACTACTCCCCTGCCCAAAAGCTTGGATAATTCCAGCCACAAGAATTACTAATATTAAACACAAGTTTCTCATATCTTTATGATGATTTAATTCCACACATTCTAGCCCTGAACATGTGTATCTTATTTACTCTTGAATGATAAATTCAACTCTACGATTCATTCGTCTATCTTCCTCTGTTAAATTCTTTACTTTAGGATGTCGTTCTCCCCAACCAATCGTTTTTAATCGAGTTTTTTTAATACCATAATCAACTAAAATGGTCTTAATTCTTTTTGCTCTAGATTCTGACAGAACATCGTTATAAGCAGTTGTACCCTCGCTACTGGTATGCCCTTCTATTGAGATTTTGATCTCTGGGTTTTCAACTAGAATCTTGTTCAGTTTCTCAACGATAGGCAAAGACTCTTCACGCAAGGTGTCTGTACCTACCACAAAATACAATGGTGGCAATTTGATCTGATCTTTGGCTCTATAAGGGTTCATCCAAATGTCATGCTGCTTTTGACCAATTGAATCTTCAAGTGCTGGGGTACTATATGTTACATGATATTCATGGAATTTAGCCTGTAAAACATTCAGTTCGTATTGCTTACCTTTCTTCAATGGAACTTCGAAATTCCCTTTTTTATCTGAAGTCAATTCGGCTACAAGCGAGTCACTTTGCGGATCAATAATCGACATTTTTACCGACATTGGTTTCCCCGTTGAAGTATCTCGGATTGTACCAACTAACTTAAAGTTTTCACTATAAACAGGATCTGGTTTACCTTCAATAGCTTGATAAATATCCAGCGTTGTTGCACCATTTCGATCAGAAGCAAAAAAGTACTCATTTTTAGAGTTCATCGTAAAGTAGCAATCCATTTTATCTGAGTTAATCACGCTTCCAAGATTCACTGGAGTGCTCCAGTTCGTCCATGAATTATCTAGTCTTTTGCTGACATAAACATCTGCTCCTCCATAACCATCTTTACGACCATTAGTTGAGAAATACAGGTGTTGTTTATCCTCCGATAAGAACGGAGAAAACTCATATCCTTCGGTATTGATCGCTGAGCCAAGATTCACTGGCGAAGTCCATTTCCCTTTCTTAAATTCACTTACATAAAGATCTTCTTGACCTTTTGTATCTTTCCCTTTAATGGAAATTAACAGCACTTCCTCATCAGATGAAATGTGAAAATCATAGAAGCTCCCCTCGTATTTCAAATTAGGAATTGGCAATACATCTGGTTTACTCCACTGTTTTCCACTCAAGGTGGAGGAAGAAATCCCATACTGTAAACTCGATTTATCTTGGTAGGCATTTACCAAATAGAATTTATCACCAGCTCCTTGACCAATAATAGCATTGTTATCAACATTGTTAAGTGCTGTCTCATTTATTGGAGTTGACCAACCGCCGCTTGTGTTTCTTGTAGACGACCAAACATCTTCGTTGTGTTCTACGGTCTCATATCCAACATTTTTAGGTTCATACGAACGAACAAAAAACATCTTATCTGCACTTGCATTGAATACTGGTTTTGCCTCTTCCGCCATGGAGTTAATTTCAAGACTTTTTGCCTCCTTAAATTCAGGTACTTCCTGTGCAAAAATCAACGAAGCAGTTAGCATCAAAAATCCTGTGGTATATATTTTAAAATGTCTCATTAGATTCTTTTCTATTTTCAAAAATTGATTTGTGTTAGTGGATTTTAGAAAAATGCTCCTAACGTAATTTCATGCGCTCCTGATCCAAATCCTCTTAAACCTGACAATGTTAAATCGTATGAATAGCCAAGTTGATACTTATCGTCAGCACAATATCCTAGGTTGATCAATAACGCGTCTCCTGTACGATAGCCTAATCCTCCAATCAATGTATTGTTGAATTCTGCATTTATCAGAACATCTACATTTGCTGGGGCTCCAGCTACATTACGCATTACCAAAGTTGGTTTTAATTGCAAGTCTGGATTCACTTCGTAATTGTAACCTGCCGTAACAATGTGGTGTTGTTTTAATACTTGATTATCATTCAAAGTAGAAAATGCTAACGCATCTTTTGTTAATTGCTGAGTTGC
Organism: Cytophagales bacterium; assembly: GCA_020627945.1. Taxonomy (GTDB): domain Bacteria; phylum Bacteroidota; class Bacteroidia; order Cytophagales; family JAHDFW01; genus JAHDFW01. The sequence goes on along the minus strand of JAHDFW010000087.1, from coordinate 11,475 downwards.
ATATCCTACATAGAAATCTTCCGAGTAAACTTGAAAACCTAAATCCAAGTGAATTCGAGACAGTCCATTTCTATCTGCACTAAACACATCATAAGCACCATCTCCAGATTGTTCTGTCACTGCTTTAGTGGCGTCGAATCTAGCTTGATCAAAACCTGCATTGACTCCCCAAGAAAAATTAAGTTTCTTGCCAAGAGGCAAATGCATTGCATACACCAAATTGACACTGTTATTTCTGAATGCACCAAATTGATCACTAAGAATATATCCTCCCAATCCGTGTTTAATTTTTGAGATCTTCTGTTCTTTTTGAGCAATATTTTGCTCTGGGTTTCTGGAAGTTCTTAAGGCCAATGGATAATGTTCCATCTCTGTTTTCTTTCTAAACCCTGTACTAAAGGACATATACAATGATCCTGGACCTTGACCAAATCCCATCCATTGCTTACGGTATCCTAAATAAGCTTCTTTGCGTTCTTGCAATCCTGTATTAGCTGGATTAACGATCACTTTAGAAGGGCCATATTGAGTGAATTGAGTTACTTGCTGAGCATCTGTTGTAGAAGTAAGACTCAAAAAAAGACCCACAAGCACCAATCCTTTTAGGCTGTTATTTATTGATAATGTTTTCATAATAATAATCTTTAGTTGGTGGGTTACTTGATGATGGTAATCGTACCGTTGTAACGATCTTCTTCTTGGTTTTCAATCCCCTCTATAGTGTAATAATAGGTTGCAACGGGAACTGCATCACCAGATTTTGACGTTCCATCCCAAGAGATATAATTTGAACCTCCTGAGGTTTCAAAAACTTTAGTACCCCATCTATTAAAAACAGATATCACTGCATTAGGTTGTTCTTCAATACAACCAATATTCCACACATCATTTAGATTGTCACCATTTGGCGTAATAGCCGTTGGAATGCTCAGGACACATGCTTGATTAACAATAACCAATACTGAATCGTAGGCAACACAACCAAGGTGATTCGTATAGGTGACTGTATATTGAGTAGTGGTCGAAGGACTTGCAATGGGCTCGTGCAAAATAGAATCATTAAGCGAAGACCCTGGGTTCCAGATCATTTCATCAATAGGGTCTGAAGTCGTGTTTTCAAGTACAACCTGCTCTCCTTGATCAATCATCATGGTGTCTTTAATAATTTCTACCACAGGAGAACTCGTAACTCCTATCGTCACATATTGAGTATCAATTTGGCTTGAGTCGTCTTGAATGATCACATAATAATTTCCTGAAGGAACATTAGAAAGAACAGAATCACTTCCGACTAATGTTGAATCGCTATTGTACCAATTAAATGTTACAGGACTTACTCCAGACTCAACCGTTACACGAGCTGAGCCTTCGGAGGTTCCTGCACACAACAAGTCGGTAGAATCTACAGTAACAACCAATGGAGGCGTTATTATCATTACGTAAACTGAATCTCTTCCTGTACATCCGTTACTATTGTATGTAACATAATACCATTCACTCTGAGTGGGACTCACAATTGGTTGTTTTACATCAGCGCTATCCAATGTTGCTGAAGGAGTCCAACTGATTGTTCCAGTGGAATTGTAAGTTGTTTTAATTGTATCGCTATAATCACGATAAACAATCATGGTATCTTCCAGAATATTTACATCCGCACTATTGTCAAATGAGATGTTGAAATACTGGGTATCTACGCTCATGCTATCGTCGGTAACAACACAATAATAGGACCCCGGCGAAAGACCAGTAATTATCGAATCAGTAACACTTAATTTTTGATCCGTAGTTCTATCGTACCATGCAAAGGTGTACGGAGCAAATCCCAAATCCACAATAGAAACTGCCGATCCATTAGAGGACTCTGGACAAGAGGCGTTGGTACCAACTACTTTTGTAATTAGGTTAGATTCATATGACCAACCATCAAGAGTATAAAAGCACTCATCGCCAAAACGTCCGTCCACCATTAGTAAGTATGAAGAACCTGTTGTTAAGCCTGTTGCAATAACCGTCCCTGCAGTATCTGTTCCTGGATCCCAACAGTTTGACTTGGGTATAAATATTTCACAACAACCATTCGAATCGGCCGAAACATCAAACACAACAGCTTGCATTCCAAGGTTGCAGTTCACACCTGTTACGGAAGTAAAGTTGAAAGTATCCGATGTCCCTGTAGCATTAAATTCGAACCATGAATTATTTTCAATCGAACCACAAAATGCTCCCGTTCCTGTGGATTTAATTTGCGTTTGATCAGGAGTGTGGTACAATGATGTAACTTCATTGATCGCACCTCCTTTAACCAACGTTGTTGGAGTAGAACAAAAATCATTAGTCCCATTTGAACCGCATGAGTCGAGTTCACTTACACAAATTTCAAAATCAGTCCCACCAAAAGACGAATATGTATATACTCTTACATAATATGTAACGCCAATCGTAAGACTATCGGTAATACTATAATTTGGATCACTACACGTAACTTGAGTCAACGAACCACATGTTCCACTAAAGACCTCATGCACCATATCGGTTAAATACACAGAAGGAACTACGTTTACGGCATGTGAAGTAGAGGTTGCGGTAAACCTAAACCAAACATCATCATCGTTCCATCCACTACATGTGAAACTCGGACTTGATTGTGTCCCTAACACCGATGTAGCTGCTGTCATCGTTTGACAATCACCTGGAGTAAGTGTTGTGGCATTAGCACAATCGTTATTTACAGGCTGTGCAAAAAGTGAGCACACGGAGATCAAAAGACCAATACCAGTGAGCAATAATTTTCTGTTGTTCTTCATTTTCTTACTTCTTCAGTTTTTTAAAAATGTAGCCGCTTATTTCAGCGCCCCAAACTTGTTTATCTTCTTGATCCCAACCTCTATCCCAACTAAGCATTACATCCTTGGTAATGGTTACCTCACTTGTTGCGTAAGTGGCTTTCCCCCATTTATTAATGCACTCCTTTCCTTTTGTAATTCCGGAATACGCGCCATTTTCAAAAGAAAAAACTAGATCACATCCTTTCAACACTTCCAAACTATCTATTGAAAGGCTATCAAATACTTGAGGCGAGTTAAAACCGCCCACATATTTCTTAGGAGAAGGCATTTTGTAAATAGTACTTCTAAACCTACCATCTTCTTCTTGGGTAAGATGATAAATCCGTTGACGATAAGGTTTTCCTGGAGTCCATGCAGCAGTTTGTTCCACGTACATCCATTTTCCACTCTCATTGTTCTCCCAGATAGGAAACATCTCTAATGTGATATGAAAAAAATTAGTATCCTTTTTAGCTTGTTGTTCTGATGAAAAAGAACCTTGCATGTAACTCAGAAGTTTATCAAGAGAACCTTTTTTAGAGTTAGGCTTTTTTTGCTGACCTTGCGCTGTTGCAGAAGTTGATGCCAGAGCAAGAAATAATATTAAAGTTAGATTTCGCATCCAGTCGATATAGAATTCGGTTTGAAAAAATCGTTTCCCCAAAACTATATCAACTCCCTACCTCCTTCATAAAAAATGAACTTGACACAATCTGGACAGGGGCTATATTCCATCTTGATTTCATATGGACAAAAGTGACACAAAACATCAATTACAACTCATAGAGATGTTTTTACATTAAACAAAGTGCGAACAAGACTTTATCTATGTTTTGTGGAAAATTTAGTAAGATGCGATAAAATCAGATTACTCTTTACTCCGTTTTTCACTAAGTATTTCGGAGAGTTTCCATGTATAATATCGCGATAAAATCGCTTTTCTCAGTACTTCGCGATACGCTTAGCTAATTGCAAAGTATTCAACTACATCCAACCCAAGAAATGGCTTCGAACATACCAATTGAAACGATCGTCTTCAAGTTCCGTGTTGATAAAATCATTATAAAAGCATTGATTCAGAAGAATAAACCCATCTTCGATTCGAGTGATCAAATGATAAGTTTCACAATAGGTAATAACCTTTCCCACTAATACCGGATCAGGTTCAATATAGGTATCATGCTCGAATCGGGAAATTGGATATTTATCGGTAATAAAACGACCATTTTCTATAAGCATTTCTACGAACCACATGGCCATGAAAATGACATTGCTCAAATCTATAGGCTCAAGTACATTAAGTCACAAATCTTTTAAGAAGGTCGACAATTCAATGTCTGAATCAAGCTCTAATTTCTTTCTAAGGCGATGTCTGCTCTTATCTACACTTGAACTAGCTATATTAAGAATGGAAGCGATTTCTTTAGAAGAAAGGTCCAACAAAAGAAACGAACAAAGTTTTCTATCCTTTTCCGTTAATGAAGGGTATTGAGACTGTAATTTGTAAAAGAAGTTAGCATATTCTTCTTCAATTCTAACCTCAAAGTCTTTTCGTTCATTAGCAGTACTGATATGCTGATTGATCATGGAAGTTAGTCCTGAAACATTCTCTTTTACATCGTCTCTGGTTTTCAGCTTAGATATCTTATTCTTAAGATCATCTAGGAACTCATTTCTCCAAACTATGTAAGTTGCAAAATTGGTCAGCTCTTTGTTTTTAAAAGTCACCTGCTCGGTTAGTTTGGATTGTTCCTTCTTAGAATTTTCGAGTTCAATTTTATTTAACTTAGCCCTGTGCCTGAGACGAGAATAAATCAACAATAGCGCTAAAAACAGGATTAAAAGTAACGCTGTTAAAGCATACCATTTATACCTTCCTATCAATTCCTTTTGCTGCACCAGTTGAATCTTCATTTGATTCTGTTCCTCCAAAATTTTCTGATCATATTCCTGCTGAAGAACACTAATTTGACTCAACACCTCAGGATTATAAATACTATCGCGAATGGCATTAAGTCTTGAAAGGCTTTCAAATGCTTTGTCAGAATTGCCTGAGGCTGTGTAAAATTCCACTAACGTTTCGTAAACACCTTCACTAAAATCATTCCCTTTCTCGGTTTGGCTCAAACTTAAAGCTTGATAAGCCATTTCCTTAGCATTTATCATATCTCCTCCTTCTGCATAAAGTCGTGCTATGTAAGCTTTAACCCCCGCTTCATCACTTTTATACTGTTCTGATTTTGATTCATAAAACTGAAGTGCTTTAGTGTAGTATTCTAACGCCGTTTCGCGCTGATTCAACTCAAAATAAGCGTTGGCCATATTGGTGTAAACTCCTGCACTAGTTCTTGAGCCTTCTTTCTCTTGTTCACCAAAGTATTTTAAAGACTTCTCGAAGTACTGTAAAGCTCGTTGTGGCTGCCTAAGCCCTAAATAAATTGCTCCTATATTTAACAATGAAACAGCCTGCCGCATTGAATCTGACTTTTCAATCGCCTCGTAACCTTCCAACCCGTATTTTAACGCAGAATCATAGTATTTAACTTCGCCAAAGACAATGCTAATGTCTAACAAAATTACAGCTCGATACAGTTTATATTTCTCCTTGGTTAAATCTGTCTCATTTGAATCCAACACGCTTAAACTATTATAGTAATAACTTAAAGCCTTGTCAAAATCGTTATGGGCTTCATGAATAATCCCTAGTGCAACCAAAACTCCAACCTTTTTTATGCCATGATTAGCTTTAGAATACAACTCCAATGCTTGATTGTAATAATCACGTGCATTCTCGAAGTCCGAAAGAGAATAATAAAGGTCTCCTATATTTTGAGCAACCACACCACGATCCAGATCTTCGAGGTCCTTTTGTTTAAGAACACTCTGCAGCGAATCAATCTGCTTTTCTTGTCCACAAACGAGTGTTAATGAACTGAAAAAAAGAACAATATTCAGGACTAATAATTTACAGAATCTATTGCGCATTTAATTTTGTTGAATGTCAACAAAGTGTAAAAATAATTAATTCTAAATACCGTAGCACAATTGTCTATAAGTAATTAAAATTCGTATGGGTAATTCCACCCTTTTTCCTATTCCCCGTAAAATCACCTATAATAAACAGATCAGCATACGCAATATTTGTAATTAATTAGCAACTTGAAAATCAATATTACTTGAATTAAAAGTATTGAATTATATATTCAATGTTATAACTTTATAAACCTTATTAACTTTAACATTATGAAAAACCTTTTAAACCTTAATATTTTTATTTTACTGATTGCAGTCTTATGCATTACAAGTTGTGATACTACGAATGAACCAGCTAAAACGGTATCGACTAATGAAACAACAGCTGGCAATCTTCCCCTAGCCCAAAAAGATAGCATCCTAAGTTGTATTGGGCGTTGGAATCTCAAAAAAGATGACAGCACCGTGATCTATAATGAGTTTAAAGAAGCCAACAGTACGGTTATATCATTTCCAACTGGTTTTTTTGGCAACTCAACTACAGCAGTACATGCATATCCAATTCTAACAGCGGATGGTTCATTAGAGTTAGTGTTTATTTCTGCATTACACGACAAAGTTAACTTGATCGACAGCAATTTACTAGACACGAATTATATCGTAATCACTACCACCGACAAAGACACCTCTTTTGCTGATACTAGTATGACTAATGTGCTCAACGATACTATTTCAGATACCGTAGCCATAAAAAGAATGAATCGTTTTATTGATAAAGAAAAGCTAAAAAACTACGTAGGTAAAAACACCAAAGACGATAAAATGTTTAAGGCGATCCGAATCCCAAGAGAAGGCCTAGAAGAGAATGTTAATTACAGAAGTTTTCTGGCCCTTAAAAGAAAAGATCCTAATACGCCTAGTGTATATCAAGTTGACTTCATTATTAAAGACCAAAATGGTCAAACCATAATCTGGGAGGACATGGTTAAACCAGTGCCTCCATTTGGTTCTGAGGATTTTGGAATGCTGCAAGTGGTATTGTAACGGGTGTTTAAACTATTCCCCTAACCCAACAGAGCGTCCCTTTGTAAAAGCCAAAAATTGAATCATTTCTTTATCATAGTACAAATTAGTAAAAGTGTTGCTGAAACCTTCAGAACACTTTCTATTTTGTCTCCTGCTATTCTGGCTATTGGCTTAGTCTTAATGTTACCGGACCTAAAAAGGATCAAACGTGATAAAGTCTATCGGACTACAATTGTTTACCTTGCCTTCAGCTTATGTATTGACTTGATGAGCAGGTTTATGGGGTATTTCCAAAACAACAACCAGTTACTTTGGTTATGTCTAAGCTTATTGGAAATAATCATTTTTTGCTACATTTTTTATACCCTACGTAAAAAAGAAAAGTATCATTTTGAATTTATTATTAGCCTATGTGCCATAGTATATATCGTATATGAACTCTTTACCATAAACCCCATAGAGGTAAAAACGTTTCAGACGTATTCTAAAACAATCTCATCGTTTGTAATTGTATTAATTGCAATGAGAAACATCTATCATTATGTAATTACGGAAAAAGAGATCATAAGCAATCAACTGTGGTTTAGGTTAAACATTCTGATTTACTTTTCAATGAATGTAGTGCTCTTGTTACCCATCAATTTTTTGGTAAATCATGAGTCAACATCGGCTTTTTGGATTTGGTTTGCATACTTATTTTTTACACTGATATTCTATCTTGGTCTAATTGTCTTACTATGGAAGAATGGCAAAAGCCAGAAACAATTGCTCTCTGGATCTCAATAATAGCATTGTTTCTAATTATACTTTTGAGCTTTATTGCGTTGCTTTCGCGCGCAATGCTTAAACGTACTATTGCCATAAAAGAAGCCGAAGTAGGGTATCAAAAAGACTTGCTTAAAAACACTATTGCAACCCAAGAAAAAGAACGTGAACGAATCGCTGCTGATCTACACGATTCTCTCATTGGTAAACTCACTGCTCTTAATATGCAGCTTCAAATGTCTGGTCAGGATTTAAATCTGAACTTCAATGCCACAGAATCTCTTCAAAACTCTATTGACTTGGCTAGAAGAATTTCGCATAATTTAAGTCCTCCATTAATCGAATTTTCTTCCTTAAAAGAACTTATTCTTCAAGAATTAACTCCATGGAAATTAAAAGCTAAAGTTCGGTTAAGATATGAAATTGATGAGCTCTCCACGAACTTCAATCCTGAATTCAAAATTCAAGTTGTTCGAATCCTACAAGAACTAATTACCAATGCATTCAAACATGGGAATTCTTCGGAAATAGAGGTGTATTGCAAATTATTCTCGGGACATGTAGCAGTCATTTTCACTGATAATGGAACTGGAATGAATCCTGATAAAAAAACCAAAGGGTTAGGCATTACCAACGTCGAAACTCGAGTGTCTTATCTTTCTGGAAATTACAAAATCAAAAGCCAACTTAACCAAGGAACTAGATTTATCTTTTTATTAGCTAACCCAAACCTAAAACCTTAATCTATGAGCAATTCAATCTCTTTAGCCATTGTAGACGACGATCAATTAATTCTCTCTTTACTGAGAGACTACCTGGACAATCTTCCTAACATGTCTGTAATCTTTTCTGCTGATAATGGAGAAGAGCTTCTTGAGTGGCTTTCTTCAGAAAATACACCGCCAGACATATTGATACTTGATCTAAAAATGAAAGGGAAATCAGGGATAGAAATTACGGAGGAGATTAAAAAAACACATTCGGATATTCATGTAATCATTGTAAGTTCTCATTACAGCGAATCATTTATGGGCTTCATGCTAAAAACAGGAGTTTCAGGCTTTTTACCTAAAGGGATTTCACCTCAGGAACTGGCTAAAGTAGTTGAGGAAGTTAGTACCATCGGTTACTACTTTAGACCTGAGCAAATGGATGCACTAAGAACACAGATTGCTCCAAAGGCTCCCAAACCTTCTTTTACTTCACAAAACACATTATCTGATCGCGAAACTGATGTACTGCGGCTAATTTGTTTTCAAAAAACAGCTAAAGAGATTGGAGAAGAGTTATTTATCAACGTTCGTACCGTTGAAGGACATAAAAGTAGTTTGTTTGTAAAAACCGGTGCTCGCAATATTGCTGGCCTTGTAATTTATGCCATTCAAAACAATATTATCACTCCAGAAGAAATCCCTTTGATCTAGTTAATTTTAATGAGGCAGTTTATCTTTAAATAACCCATAAAGTAACGTGCCAATAAGAGCAAAAATCAACACAACTACTATTGCTAAAGAGCCTGTGCCTATCAATACAAAAACAGGACCAGGACAAGAACCTGAAAGTGCCCAACCTAAACCAAAGATGGTACCGCCAATTAAGTAACGAGCAATACCTTTTTCCTTAGGAGTAAAATCCATTGGTTGACTATTTCTCGCCCTTACGTCTAAACGTTTAATCCAAGCAACCAAAATTGCTCCCGTCACAACTGCAGAACCAATAATTCCATACATATGAAACGAATCGAAGTGAAACATCTCAAATATTCGATACCATGATACCGCTTGTGACTTATAGAGCACAATTCCAAAAATGGTTCCTATTATGGTAAGTCTTAAATATCTCATTTCGTCTATATCAATTCAACAACAATGGTAAAATCACATGAACCATAAACAACCCTCCTGCAAAAAATCCTATCACGGCAATTAATGATGGCAATTGTAGGTTACTTAATCCACTGATGGCATGACCAGAAGTACAACCTCCCGCATACCTCGCTCCAAATCCTATTAACAAACCTCCTCCAGCTAGCATTATGCCCCCTTTCCAAGTCAGCATTGCTTCTAAAGAGAATAACTCTACCGGAAGGTAACCAGAACCTGCATTATTAAATCCAAACCTTTCTAATAATCTTACGGTATTTTCGTTTAGATCTATTGATTTATCTGGAGTCAAAAATTGAGAAGCAATTACTCCTCCAATGATCATCCCAAGAACTACAAATAGATTCCACCTGTAAGCCTTCCAGTCAAACCTAAAAAAATCAGCAAATTTGCCTGCTCCTCCTATTGCACATAGAGTAGCAAAGTTCGAAGACACACCTAAGTTCTTACCTTCGTATAGCAGTAAGAACATAACAAAAGTGATGAGTGGCCCACATATATACCATGGCCAAGGCCCCGAAATATATTCCCACAATAAATCCATATTCTCCTCCAATATTTTGAATAAACGCTTAAAAACTTCTGCAAAAGTACTACCCGGAACTTTACCCGATTGTAACTTATGTTACAGGAGCTATTTAAACAAGCTGAGTTAGAACTTCAATCGCACCTCTTCTTAGAACTAGGAGTCCTTTATTTTCGAGTTGTTTAAGGATCCGAGAAATAACAACTCTTGAGGTATTTAAATCCAAAGCCAGTTCTTCATGTGAACAAACAACAACCTCAGATTTCATGATTGATGCCTTTTCAAGCAGGTATTTATGCAAGCGTTGGTCAAGATTCATAAAAGCCAAAGTATCTATGGCTTCCAACATTTCCTGCATTCTGGAAGTAAAGCTATTAAATACAAATTGCTGCCAATCTGGATTAGACATCCATTTTTGAATATGTTCTAAAGGCATCATTATAAGTTCTGTTCGAACCTCGGTAATAGCACGAATTTCACTAATAATTTGAGGAGCAGTGGTAAAAGTCATAGTACATGTATCTCCTTTCTCAAGGAAATAAAGAAACAACTCCTTACCATTATCATCTTCTCGTAGAATTTTAATGGCTCCACTAATCAGCAATGGCATATGCTCGGTTCTTTGACCGAAGTCAATCAACATGGTGTTTTCTGGAAAGGAATGATAGGTGCCTACTTCAGCAATCTGCTCAAGCAAATCATGATTGAACTGATGCTTATAATTGGTGAAAAGTATATCCCTAACTTTAGAATCCATAATACCTATAATCAAAATTATAAATGTCAGGGAATACTTTACATTTTTATCGCTCACCAAGGCTTAAAAATCGTTCAAATCTTTTTATTAGAACGTTTAGAACTAATTTCCCGAAGGTTCCGCCTCAGAAATTTGCAATGGATAATTGGCCTTAGCATCCTCATACAGTTTCTGTTGGCTTTTGGTTCTATCACTTTTACGTGTGTTTAAAATGTCGAGATACTCCGCATATGAGATTCCTACGGACTCAGCACGAAGGTCATAATACACATATTTAACTCCATCTAAAACACCCATATATGCTTCATAAGTTGTGCCTCTATCCGCCTTTATAGAGACAATAGCCTTATTCGGATTATCAGACAAATCCTTATCCTTTCCGTTATTAGTTAAAAACGTTCTGGTTAATTCAGGTAATTCTGAAGCCTCCATTGGTTCGCCTTCGACTAATAATTTATCGGCAGAATTGATACTAATTTCCAAAACATTTCTTCTTGGAATATCAACAGGAGGAGCTGGGACATCAGGAGGTAACATCATAGTAACTCCCTTGTCAGAAGCGATAGTAGTTGTAACTAGAAAAAAAATGAGTAAGAGAAAGGCAATGTCTGCCATGGAGCTCGCGTTAATCTCCGTTTGTTCGCGATCTTTTCGTTTGATCATAATACCAACAAAATTTTAAATGAAACAAAAATTTAGCGGTTGGTAATACGTGAAAGA
>JAHDFW010000086.1:9601-15839 GCA_020627945.1 Cytophagales bacterium | reverse complement strand
TTATAAATACATCTCCTACAGGTCTATTACTAGAAGGGCTTTGGCAAAGTGTAGATGATCGAAAATCATTTATTGAGTTTAAAAAAGGAATGAGAATCAGCACTTACAACTCCACAGAAACAGAAAGTCAACCCTTTATTCTTTCGGATGCTTGCATGAACTCTTCTGACTCCGATAATGGCTTAGATAAAGAAGCAGATAAATTCATATCTCAAATAGATGATGACATGTGTTGGTACATAGAAAGTTTGGATGAAAACAAATTGGTACTAGCATATATGGGTAGAGGCAACTTATTGACCTATACTCGAGCCTACTCGATGAATCCTAATCATTAAAATGTGACTTAAGGTTATGATCAATTTTAAGAATCATTCGGTTATGATCAGGTAATGACTTGAACATAAACTTCTCGTAGAATTTTCTGGCAGAGTTATTTAACGGGTCTACCATAATAACACTTGTTCCAATTTTCTCAGCGTAATTGACGCAGCGCTCAATAGCGTCTACTAAAAGTTCACCTCCTACTCCTTGACCAGATGACATTTCATCCACAGCTAATCGGCCGATCAATATGGCGGGATAACCATTATAACTTCTAGGAAGTTTCTTAAGCAGGTTTTCTGGGACAGCATCCTTGGGCAATTCAGATGCTGACAATGTGTAATAAGCCATTACATTATCTTCCTCATCCGCTAAAACATACACCTTAGCTAATCCTGCCTTTGATTCCTTTTTTGCTTGAAGTTTTAGGTAGTTGTTAAGCGTTTCTTCAGTACACTTAAATGTTTTTTTGTTGTGGTGATTACCAAGTTCAACCGTCAAGTACATTAATCCAGTTTTTCCTTGCGGTTTTTAGAAGCTTTACGAAAAGAATCAGAAAGTTCGGTAGGCTCATTGAGTATATCCATAATGGCTTCCTTATCCTTATAAGAATACATTGTTGAACTATATGAATCAATTATACTTTTAGCGTCTGCAACCATTGTAGTAATAACATATTCACTTAAACTTTTGAAACCTTTAAGTCTCGCAGCCTCTTCTAATAACTTCTTGTGCAACACTGACATTTTGGTATCAAATCTTGCGTTTAAACTCTCATTCATAGTATTGGTTTACGCTAGGTCGTTTATTGAAACTTAGCTCGATATTTATATTTAAATTACAAACTAAGCCCTACGAAGATACGGAAATAAACCGTAAAATCATAAATTATATACGGTAAATATCCGTAAAGGTTGTGTTCTAGAAAGATTGGACAAATGCCTTCGCAGGTTTAAGACTCAACATAAAACTTATACCCCACGCCGCGAATATTAGTAATTTTAATATTGGAATCACCTGCTAATTTCTTTCGAAGCTTGGAAACAAATACGTCGAGGGTACGTCCCACATAATCTCCTTCATCTCCCCAAACTTCATTTAGAATGCGTGCACGTTCTAATGTCTGATCCTGATTCTCAAGAAATAAGTCGAGTAGCTTTACTTCTTTTCCTGAGAGCTCTATGGTTTGGTCCTGATCAATTAGTTTCATGCCTTTTTTATCATAGTTCAATGTTCCTAACTTGATATAATCAGCAATATTTGATTTTGAAGAAGAACGACGACGTAAGAAAACAAAAGCCAATATAATCGCAGTAATAGTACCACTTATTAAGAACCAAATCCAATATTCGTCTGAGTCTTCCTCATAGTTGAGATTAACTTTAGGTTCTTCAATGAATGTAACAACAATTCTATAACAACCTTTTGGCAGCGCTCGAGTTTTACAAGGGTAAAGACCTTCTTCCTCAACACCGTGTTCAAAACTATGCAGCACAAGATCATTATGGCAAGACTTAATTTGCACCATTGCAGAAGTCGTAATTTCACCTTTTTCAAAAGACTCCACTATTGCAAGAGCTACATCATCTGGTAACAACTCAATCTCATTTTCAAAACTAATCAGATAGGACTCATCATTTTTTTGAATCGGCAAAACTCTTGAGGTGCTATCGCCACTTTGCAACAAAGTTTTATGACCAACATTTCTGAGTACAACTTCCAGATGTTTATTTATTTGCGCATTTGCAATGTCACACAGAGCAAGTAAAATCAACAACACCCCTATTTTTCTCCAAAAGATCATACACAAATCTATTGAATCATAACGGTAAAAAAAGTCCTCTATGATAATTTACTCATCCTTTTACATTAATTTACACTATTTAACCAGTGTCCGCAGCTGGCAACTCTAGCTTTGGGGAAATTTAAATTATAAAATACTATGCGATATATTATTCTCTCGAGCTTGCTCATATCTCTTTTAATGGTAAGCTGCTTAAATACTGAAAGCAATGCTGACATTCAAGCCGAAACCAATGTGAAAGAACCCTACGAAATGGAGTTCGATTTAAAACACAACGATGCATTATATGCACAACTACAGATTAAAATTAAACCTAAACCTGGGACGTATTTCATCTCGCCAAATTCACCTGGAGATTATAAGGGCAAAATGAAATGGAGTATTGAGGGTTATCATATTGGAATTGAAAATGATCTTCTGGTTGAGTCACCCTTTTGCCCCGAAGAAATTGATCCCTTCACTTCAATGCCTGCAAAAATAGTACGAACAAACACTACGTACACTCAGGGTTTATCCATCAAAACTCAGGAAGATTTCGTAATTCAAGGTTTCGTACACTTTGTAATCGAGCCCAATTGCACCATGGAACATGTGGGATTTATTTTAACCCAAAAAGACGGAAGAATGTCCGTGCGTAAAGGTAATTTAGGAGAGCTAGAACGTAAACCAAATCATCAGTTGGGAGGTTGGTATTGCCCAGATAATCTAAACATGTTTCCACCAGTCAATTTAGCAGAATGGAACAAGGTCCCTGTTATCAAAGATCATTTCCCCTCTAAAGAAGAAATCCGTACTGGGAGTTCTTTAATGTATTTAGATGAAGAACAGCAAAAGCGTGCAAAAATAGCACCCATTAATCTTCCTGCACTTGCCACTTATTTTAACGAATCCGTTCTCAAAAAAGAGTTGATAATCGTGATTCAAGCGGTAGAAATAGATGGAGAAACAATAGTCGGATTTAGATATTTAAATGGAGGGAATGGAAGTGCAAGAATTGAAGAAGTGAACTTCGTGAATGCACCTGATCAAACTCAAGATTTTGTATTCATTCAAGACACCATAAACACCGTTCCATCAAAAATCTGGAACAACATTATTAAACCCAATGGAATCGGAACTGGACATGGCAAGAACACCTCTTATAAAACAGATTGGCACCGAGGATCAAAAATTGAAATTGACAATATGAGAGGAGAAGTAACGGCCAATTGGGAAAACATGTATTTGCAACTTGACTATTATAAAGATGGCAAACCTTACGTTGAGAAAGTCTTATTTTTACCAGTCGAAAATAGTGATAAAACCATAGTTAAAATTGTTGCTGGCCCTTTCAATGAGGATATTGAAAACGAACGTAAAGAATGGAACGAGTGGGAAGAAAGGTTAAAATTCTCTTCGGAGAATTTAGATTTTCTTATAAATCCAGTCAATAACGCTCGGTAGTAGTGGCTCGGTGTTCATCCACCTTTTAAACTTCGATTTATCATTGGTCCAACGGTAGACCCAACTGACCCCATATTTTTTATGGTAGTAATTGGTCTGATGATAAATCGAATCTTTTAGACTTTCGTCGTAACTCACGACTTTGTAATCCTTTTGGCGCAACTTCTCAACAATAATTGGCAAACAATATTCATTTAAAGGGTTGTCATGGCATAGATAAATATGAGAAACATCACGACCATGTTCGGCTACCAAAACTGAATCAAAAAAATGGAACAATTGCATCGTATAATCCACGTAGGATTGAGCAATCCACAAAGCACTGTCCTTCTTATTTTCTTTTAAATAGTGTCGATAGATCTTGTTGTACTTCCAATCCGAACTTTCAACTGTAAATGGAGCAATTTTATAACCTTGATCGTCTAAAAACCTTTTGATGGAATCTTGTTGAAGAGAGTCTTTTCCCAAATCATTATAAGGGAATCTAAAATGCTCTAACTTCTTACCTTCTGGAAGCAATGTATTTGTAAGTTTTTCTCCGTTTAATACATCTTGAGTAAAGGCCTCATATCCAACCTTAGAATAACGCGAATGACTGAATGTATGATTTGCCAATGTTATGTTAGATTTAGACGACCATTTGTTTAGAAGTTTTACGGGCCCCACTAACATTCCACCGTTTTGGTAAAGTTTACCCTCATTAATAAACACAGTAACAGGAAGATCCATGGAGTCAACAACTTCAAATAAATTACTTCTGTTCCAAGGAACATCATCAATGGTGATTGATACGGTTTTTTGGGCATTAGCAGTTACCAAAAACCCAACCAACAAGAAACAAATACAAAACAGTCCAAAAATCCTCATCATCGTTATTCAGGTTTAAGACTGAATTGTGTCTTTTTAGTTCCGCTAGTAAAACCTGTTGCAGTATAGGACATCAAAGCATTATAATTTAACCATTTACCTTGTTCAACTGAAAACTCCGCAGTCCCATTATGTGTAAGCCTCATGGTAGTAGGCGTTGTAGAATTCCCAGAACTCATAAAAGAAGGCATACTAAACTCACCTTTCACATATTCCTCAATGTTGTATTTGAGAACCGCAATGTGCTCATTGTTTTCAATACGAATATCAATGAGTTCTACTTCATTAATTTTATAAGCTGAATCACAAACAAAATTCTGATCATTCGAGATCAAATGTATATTAAGTCCCCACTTATCTCCTACACTAACCGGTTTAGATGGTAATTGAAATAAAATAGCAATTAAGTTCATCTGGGCACTTTTCAGCCAAAAACTGTGCATATCCCCTTCCTCAGTAACTGAACCTCTTAAAACTACACCTTGCTGCATTGATTTAATAAAGCTGCTAGCCTTCTTCATTTCATCCTCCTCTTCTTCATCTTCATCATCATCTTCAGTGATAGAATCTTCTTCCGGTCTACCAGACATCACAATATCAATAACACCTTTACCTTTATTGGATAAGGTACAGATATAATCCGTTTCCTGCTGAGCAGATTGCAAGGCTTTCATCATCTCCTTGATCCCTGTTTTCTTAGCATCACTTTGGTCTGAGCTGTCTGTAGAAGTACTATCTTTTATGGATTCAAAAAGTTTACTAAAGAAATCCATTTCCATGTCCTCGGAAGAAATATCTTTCATGGTTGTTCCGTAGGTCAAAGGTTTATTCGGATCAATTTTCCAGCGGAGATCTACGGTTTTCAGGTCTTGCCCATTTACACTTAAAACCATTGATAATAACACTAAGGCTGATAAATATTTCATTGCTTGGGTTTGTTTTGTCTAAATATACTAGGTTTTTATGTATTGTATATCTTCCATTAATCGGAATAAGTTCTTCGGTTTCTTTAATTAATCAACTTGTTGATCGTTCACAAACTTTTTCTCCTTTACCAAAACCCCTAAACTATCAAAGTATTGAGTTCTCTCGACCGAGTCGTTTAGAAAAATTCGTTTTTGAGTAAATAGTCCAT
This sequence comes from Cytophagales bacterium, assembly GCA_020627945.1. Lineage (GTDB taxonomy): Bacteria > Bacteroidota > Bacteroidia > Cytophagales > JAHDFW01 > JAHDFW01. Next base: position 10,266 of record JAHDFW010000086.1, on the reverse strand, counting down.
TTGGTTGATAATAGTTAACCTGCTTTAATTGACCCCTGGATCTAATTATTTTTCTTTTAAGGTACTGATCTTCGTAAAGATAAATTACATATAAACTGTCTTGACCATAAGAATAAAACTTGAGTGGTTTATTCTGCTTATAAACATAGTGGCTATCTTCAACTCCCTCATTGAAATACTCTTTATAAAGGGTATCCCCATTGGCAAGTAAGGTAGTCCAAAGCCCTAATTTAACTCCCTCTTCAAACTGACCGTATATATCGTACCTAATTTCCCCAGATTCAAAGTAATTAATTTGACGAGCATATCCATCCATTAAATCGTCCTTAAATTCTCCTTCGGTATAATAATCTTCCCCCCATTCCTTCCGAACACCATTTTCCTTCCCATTAATTAAAAATGATTCGACAGATTTATTACCTAATGAGTCATAACACACTAATTTCCCATCCGTTTTATCAAACAAATAATTGGCAGACCAGTTCAACTGACCATTCGAATACCAGGATTTACACGGACCATGTTTCAACTCTCTGTTTATAAGGTTACCCTCAAAAAGTATTTGCCCATTAGGATGATACATTTTTGTGCTAAAAACTGGTTCTCCCATTAAAGTAGAGGCGTATACAGAAACCTTTTTCAATGTGCCATCCTTATAAAACTCT
>JAHDFW010000086.1:5000-9591 GCA_020627945.1 Cytophagales bacterium | reverse complement strand
AATAAACACAGTAACAGGAAGATCCATGGAGTCAACAACTTCAAATAAGTTATTTCTGTTCCAAGGAACATCATCAATGGTGATTGATACGGTTTTTTGGGCATTAAGTTTACCAAATGGCAGTACTAGTATCAATAATAGACAGATCTTTCTCATTAATGTCTTTTGTGAAATTCAAAGATCATAAATATCACACAAAAAAACGGAAGCAATCCTAAAATCACTCCCGTTTTTACTTGCTTCTTTATCGTTTTAACCTCGAGGTCCTCTAGGGCATGGGTTATCGGTAGGTGCAGGGAATTGACAATTGGTACCCACTACTTCCCAGTCAACAATTGTTACACTTCCAACATTTTGTGGTGTAAAGCTGATGTCTCTTCTACTTGCGCAAAATTGAACGGTATAACTGTCTTCACCTTCAACTTTAAAAACACTCACTAGAATATCGTTTCCAGCAGCTCTTGCCTCTGCAATACAATCGCTTAATGCTGCCTTTGCAATTCCTTCGGCTCTTTTAAACCCGTCTGCCTGATAACTTTGAGCATCTACATTGATAGAAAATAACATCGCAAATGCCGACAAAACGAATAATGCTTTAATCTTTTTCATAGTATTAAATTTAGTTTAGTTTTTGTAATTAATACATAAAGCTAAATAATAAACACCTTTAAAGCAAGTTTAAATAAGATCTTTTGGCACTTATTTTCAAATTAGGTCATTAAAAATTGAATCCATTTAAAGGATGTAGATTTAATACTTCTACGCACTTAGGTTGCACTCCATACTATTTTCAATTAACTTGACCTCAAAATAATTAGCATGGCACAGAATAAGAACGCGTTAATACGTTACAGAACCATTGACAAATGTCTTCAAAATCCATATCGCCAATGGACACTAGATGACCTAATAGAATCTTGCTCTGAGGCTCTTTATGAATATGAAGGTAGACAAGTTGCTGTAAGTAAACGTACCGTTCAGCTAGATCTTCAAACTATGCGTAGTGACAAACTGGGTTACAATGCTCCCATAGTTGTTTACGATAAAAAATACTACAAATACGAAGATCCTGACTTTACCATAACTGATATACCTCTCAATGACAGCGATATGAGTGTATTGTCAGAGTCGGTTGAGATTTTGAAGCAGTTTAAGGATTTCTCATTGTTCTCAGAACTAGGAGGTATCATTCAACGACTTGAGGACAAAGTATACACGGAAAAAACGAATCAGGACCCAGTAATACATTTAGATAAAAATGAACAGCTAAAAGGTCTTGAACATTTGGACACCCTCTATCAGGCCATTCTAAAACAACTTGTTCTTAATATTACATATCAGTCTTTTAAAGCAAGGAGTGCAACGGATATTACGATACACCCTTACATCCTAAAGGAATTTAACAACCGATGGTTCTTAATCGGAAAAGTAGGGAATTCTAAAGCAACCAAGATGCTCACATTGGCATTGGATAGAATTCAAAAAATAGATTACGATCTAAAAACCGATTATGAGAAAAAAGATTTCAACGCAGACGATTATTACCGAAATACCGTAGGAGTAACGGTTCTGCCAGAAGAACATGTAATGGAGGTAGTCTTAAGGTTTGATAAAAGTAATGCACCTTATGTGGAGACCAAACCTCTTCATCCTTCACAGAAAGTTATTAAACGTTCGGAAAATGGACATGTTACTGTACAAATTCAGGTGCATTTGAATTTTGAACTAGACAGGTTAATTCTAGGCTTCGGAGATTCAGTAAAAGTTATTAGGCCAAGGATTCTTAAAAAACGAATCAGAAACAAACTTAAATCTGCATTAGAACTCTACAGGAAAAAGGTTACGAAAGATAAACCAGAATAGTTCGCAGTTCACCAAATTTTGAATTATCAACAAAATTTTGGTTCTTGTATCTTCAACATTTTTCATCAATTTTGAACCGAATCCAACATACACAACTCCGCTTTGTAGAAGGTAATTCTGACAAGGTTTATGAAGCGGAAATATGTGAGGTAGATCATGGAATGTATGTGGTAAATTTCCGCTATGGAAGAACGGGGTCAAATCTACGAGAAGGAACAAAAACCTCTTTCCCCGTAGGACTCGATGAAGCTCAATCCATTTACGACAAGTTGGTTGAAAGTAAAACTGCTAAAGGATACAAAAGCGTTGGTGACTTTGCAGAAACCAAAAGCAACTCTTCTACATCAGAAACTTCAACTAGCTCAGGAGGCCAAAAAGAAACGATACTCAAATATTTGAATCAAATTGTCTCTGGGACTTACAGCCGTAAATGGAAACCTTCAAAAATTGCAAATAGAGCAGGTGAATTAAACATTGAAGAAGCTGTTGATCCATTGCGCAAAATGCTTAACTCTTCTTCCGATGACGGATTATTGGAATTTGGAATAAGTCATGCACTAGCCAAAATAGGTGATGAATCTTGTGTAGAAGGACTTTTGAAATGGAGTACGTCTGGCAAAATTGGATTTGCTAAAAGGGCTAGTCTTACGGCAGCCATTTGTTTAGCATCTAAAGCAACTCAGGAAAATATTGCGTTAGAATTAATAGAGCAATTACCGAGTTTTATTCAAAGTAGTTTAGAAAATCGCTCTCAAGGGAGTTTAATAAAAGCTTTGAATGAATATCTGTTCAATCTCAATCCAGAAAACCATGAGTACCTCTGGGGGCTGTATTTAATTTCGTTAATGGAGGAGTACAAGTTCGTGCGGCCTCCACTTAAAAAGGCATTAGAAAACGTAAAGTTTCAACCGGGTTATTTCAAATACATCCGTCATATTTATAAATCTGCTGAAGTTGCAAACGACCTTGAAATCCTTGGAATTTTAGCATATAGATTTGAAACAAATCGCGAGTATTTCAACATGCCTTATCCAGGTGCTCAATATGTGGTTGCAGGAAATAGCTATATGCAAATTCGTAAAGATGAATTAGAACAGGAAGATTCTAAAGTTGCTTATTCAAACAAAACCAGAGCTTATTTCAGAAGAAGATTTGTTAGAAATCTCAACCGAAGAGGGAATGACAAAAGCCCCTCATACACGCATCTTGCAACAGAGTTTTTGCTAAGTTTCTCTGATGAAAAAGACCTCACCAAAGCTTGGACAGAAACGCAAGTCCACTGGAACTGGCAAGAAAGAAACAGTTCAGAATCTCACACACATTATGACGAGTATGCGAAAGTTGGTGGACTATATGAAGTTCTACACGCAAATAGCGACCGATATATAAAAGGAAGTCGCCAATGGAAATGTGCCGATCACTATAACCCTTACCAAAGCTCAGGTCAAGTTGAAAAACGAGAGGAAGCATTCCCAGAATTATGGAATAACGATTTATCATCCGTACTAAGGCTCCTAAAAGAAAGTAAGGTTTCAAGAATCCATGAATTTGCCGTCAAGGTAATGAAAGCAAATCCTTCGTTCGAAATTGAAGAAGATGATTTGGTCGCACTTTTAAGTAGCAAATATGAACGAACAGTTCTGTTTGCAATTGATCTTGTTACGGTACGCTACGCCAATAAAATACCAAACGAAAAAATCGTTTTTGCGCTTCTAAATTCAAACCATGATGTTGCTAATATATTGGCGCTACAATGGCTGAATCAACAAGAAGATAAATTCTTAACGAATGCTTCATTTGTAGCAAAAATGCTCTGTAGTGACAATATTGAGTTATTCAATTGGGTGCGTGCCCGAATGGATAAATTAGACAAGGGAATTGGTTTTGATTTAGTTCAAGACGTAATCAAGTTGTTAAAAGAAGATAAGGAGGGTGAAGAATCCGACAAAGATCTACCTCTTAAAACCAAGAAAATTTGTACACTTCTTAACGACTATTTCAAAACTGATTTAGGCAATGTAGGCGATGAAGTTTTAGCAAGTTTGATCAACCAAGAAGAAGTACCACATTGGATGATCTTAGCTGCTTACATTGGAAGAAACAAGTCGAATGTAGAAGATTGGGCAGCCAATGTTTTACCTCTTTATTTAGCTTCAGAAAACAACCTAGTAAAACAAGAAGGTGTTGGCATTCTTGGAATGCTTAACGAAGAAAAACTAGTAGAACGAGCTGATTTTATTACTGCTCTGGCTGTTACAGAGGACAGCGGAATTCGTCAAGCTTCAAGACCATTAATTGATCGCTTGGTACGACGAGATGAGAACTTTGGAAGATCATTATTTTATAATTTTCTCCCGTTGCTTTCTCAACCAGAGCGGCACCCTGATATGCATGAGGACTTGTTCGATTTAATCGTAAATGAACTTAAGCATTATCATAGAGAACTAGATACAGATCAAATTCTTGAACTGATTTATTCTAAATACGAATATGCTCAACAATTTGGAGTACACCTTTTCAAAAATCAAGTTGTAGTAAACAGATTATCGATCTTGCAAATTGCTCAACTTGGTCACTCCGATGTGTTGGAAATGAGAAAGACTTCATGGGAATACTACAAGTCTAATGTTTCCGAGATTACTTCGAATCTAGAAACTGCAGTAAAACTGCTTGACTCAGATTGGGAAGACAGCCGACAATTTGGTTTTAAATATTTAGAAGATAATAC
>JAHDFW010000086.1:0-4900 GCA_020627945.1 Cytophagales bacterium | reverse complement strand
ACTCAGATTGGGAAGACAGCCGACAATTTGGTTTTAAATATTTAGAAGATAATACGCGTCCTGAAGATTGGAATGGAGATGCCCTAGTTAACATCTGTGACAATATAAAACCTGATGTGCAAACATTTGGCCGCAACATGATCATGCAACATTTTCAAGCGGAGCATGGACAAGAGTTTTTGTTAAAATTAAGTCAACATCCAAGTCAAGATTTACAACTATTTGTAAGCAATTTTGTGGATAAACACGGAAGCAATAGCCCAGAGGTATTTGAGCAACTCATTCCGTATTTCACAAGTGTGCTTCATTTAATAAATCGTGGGAAAGTGCTTAAAGAACGGGTATTTGCTTTCTTGGAAAGAGAAAGTCTTAATAGTACTGAAATAGCGACTAAAACTATGGATTTACTGAACACCGTTTCTCTTACCATTGCCATTGGTGATAAGGCAAAATGTATAGAGTTGATGGGGAAAATAGTGGAGCAACATCCTCAGATCAAGGAACAAAGTTTATTGGAAGTAGAAGATTTTGAAATCAGATAATGAAGTTCGAATATAAATATGGTGGAAGTAGTAGCGTAACTAGCAGTTCGCAAGAAACTGGTATGAATTTCGTGCCAGATACTCTTCGTGAACCCACCTATTTCATTGGGGAACTAAATCATCACATTCCTTTTCGTGAAGCTATTTCGGCGTTACATGACGTCGTTATTTCCGACTTTAAGTTTCGACCAAAGGATCGAACAGATTACATGCGTTGGGTTAAAGAACAGGAGGATATTTGGTTTGCAGAAGCGGTTGAACAATCTAAAAACTCTCAAGCACGGATTCATGAAATTCAGAGTGAGCTGAATTCGGTTCGTAAAAACAAACACGAGGCTATGAAGCCTTTTTACGACGCTCAACGTAGGTATTTTAATTATCTATACGTACGCGATTATCAAGCTTGGCTTGTTCTGGACCCCGTAATTTCTGTTCATCCAGACGAACTGTTTTTTGAGTGTTTCAGTAAAGATGAATCTTCCTATGCAAAACTCTCTTGCAGCCACAACGTATTTGATCAAATTTCGGACTTCAAATGTGGCACAACTAACATTGATTACTCCGCAGCTCTTTACAATGAGTTTCAAAAAATAAGAACTTATAAAAAGACCTTCTTCAAAATTGACCCGTCTGGATTTGAGGTTAAAACAACACACGAAAAGGTCTTTAAAGAAATTAAAATTGATTTGCCAGATAGCTGGGTGCGAGGATTTTTACAAGTAAGTTCAGCTGCCAACTTAGTGAATACTTCATTTGATCTGCACCCAATGGACTTATCGAACCTCCTATTCGTACTTAAAAGACAAAAGGAGAAAGTTGGGCCGCGCTACATCAAATACATTCTCGAACCAGACAAACCAGTAAGGATTATTCTTGCACCTTGGAATAAGGAAATTATATGCCCAAGATCCATTTACCAAGGAACAAGTGCGCAAGAAGTAAAGGTTTGGGGAAGAAGAAGGTTACAAGTATTGGAAAGAGTAATTCCAATCGCAAATAAGATCACGGTACATTTGATGGGAACTGGCTTACCATCTTTCTATGTGGCAGACTTAGGTGAAATGGATTTTACACTAGGTCTTTCTGGCTGGTCAAGCAACGACTGGTCTAAACAAGGCAACTTTAATCTAATGATGTCCAAACAAGATGTTGATCAGAGCACAAGTCAGAGAATCTACGACGCTTTGAAAAGTGATTGGTTTTCAAGTGGAGATCAATTGAAAGATCAACTTGGATTAGAAAAAAGTAAAATCCAAAGTGCAATGACTGACTTTGCCGAAGCTGGAAAAATGATTTACGACCTTAAAAAAGGTGTTTATCGTTTTCGTGAGTTAAGCCGAGAGGAACTTCCTTTAGATCGATTAAGATTTACCAGTGAAATGGAGTCAAAAGCTTTGGAAATTGTAATTCATGGTGGAGTACATATTAAAAAAACCATTCCTCAAAGTGATCCAGATCTAAAACTGGTAATAGGTTCCGTCGATGGTGGTGTAACCCATATCAGGGTAAACGATGATCAACAACTTAAGGTTGGGTCCTGCCATTGTTCCTATTTTTTTAAAAATAAAATGACGAAAGGCCCATGTGAACACATGCTGGCTTTGAAACATGTATATGAACGAACTGAAAATAAGAATTAAAATTAAACAGAATATTATAGGAAAAAATTAGATTTGAAAGTTAAACAACGGGCATGACCTTGCAACCCGGATGGTGGATCGCCATCCATGCTCAAAGATTTCTAACGCGTCACTGGCGCGATCATTACTGTAGGTAATTAACATCAATAACTCAACTACAGTTAGACTTCTTTGAAGTTACTTGAGTTATTGATGTCAATTACCTTATTAGTTGACCGTTCCAGTCTTTGGAATGACGAAGGGGCCCGTTGTTTTTCTTTTTCTCTTTCCTACTAAAACATAAAAATGAGCAATCGCAGACAGGAAATATATGATGAGATTCGCAACAGTTCCAAGCAGGAATACATCCTAAAGGAAATGAAGCGACTTGGATTCTGGAAAGAAGAAGAAGGTCTTCCTGCTCTAGCGGAACAAATCATAAAACGTGAATCTGAACTAAGCAAAGAGCTTCGAGAAATCCTGAAGAACAAACAAATTCTTGAAAACCGAGAAGAAGCTCTTAAGAAAATCCGAAAGGAAAAGATTGCTGAATCCAGAGCACGCCAAAAAGAGAATAAAGAAAAAAAACTTGCCGAACGTGAAGCTAAAGCCAAAGCCTGGAAAGAACATCAAACTACAAACATCAACTATCTTGGTGAAGGAGTTTCACATGGATTAAACAAAACCCAATCCGACCATCAAAAGTTGAGCACCAACAATATTCCCAAATTCAATACCGCAAAGGATTTGGCTGATGCTATGAATATTTCCGTTGGAGAGTTACGCTTTTTAACCTTCTCACGCAAAACTTCCAAAACGACTCACTATCGAAGGTTCTACATTCGAAAAAAGACTGGAGGTCAACGGCTTATTTCAGCTCCTATGCCCCGTTTAAAAGCCGCTCAAAAGTGGGTCATGAATAATATTCTATATCCAGTAGAATTGCATAATGCAGCACATGGATTCATTCCAAAGCGATCGATCATCAGTAACGCGGAACCACACGTTGGTAAAAAGGTTGTCATTAATATGGATGTGAAGAACTTCTTCCCAACCATTACCTACAAGAGAATTAAAGGAGTGTTTTTGAACTTAGGTTATGATGACCAAGTGGCAACGATTCTAGCACTGCTTTGTTCAGAGCCAGAAGTAAGAAAAACCAAACTGGATGGTGAAACCTATTACACCGCTACTTCAGAAAGACATTTACCACAAGGTGCTCCTTGCAGTCCAGCAATTACCAATCTAATATGCAGAAACCTTGATAAAAGATTAGAAGGTCTGGCAAAAAAGAACGGCTATGTTTATACGCGTTATGCAGATGATATTACCTTTTCTAATGATCCGAACACGGCTCAATTTTCAGCTGAAAAACACGAACATAAGTTGATCGCTGCAACGCGTAAAATTCTTCGAGATGAAGGATTCAAGTTACATCCCGACAAAGTTCGAATCATGAGAAATGGTCGAAAACAAGAAGTAACAGGTATCGTAGTAAATCAAAAAATTAACCTCGATCGAAAAGAACTTAAGAGGTTTAAATCTCTACTCTACCACATTGAAAAATACGGGTTAGACAACGCCCATTGGAAAGGAAAAACTGGAACCTCAATGTTATCCTCAATGAGAGGATATGCACAATATGTAGCAATGGTTAACCCAGAAAAAGGAAAACAGTTTACAACGCGGGTAGATGCTCTTCTAAAAACACACCAATGGAAGCATGAGATCAAGCATAAACGAAAAGTTACTACTAAGTTTAAAGTCGCTGGTGCACCAAAACCTGGACTTTGGAGCACGATCAAAAAATGGTTTGGCTTAGGTTGATCTCTTATTACCAATTCTTGAACACTTTTTACACAGGATCATAATTACAACCCTACTAAGCTTAAATTCAATTTTAATTCAATATTTACCTGGTTATTATTATATTAGAGTAAACAAATTACATTTATTCATACATTATCCGCATATCATGAGCAATATACTACATAGACATGCAGACGAGTTCATACAGTTTATTGGACAAATAAACGATGCCAGAGAATTTCAAGACCAAGTGGAAGAACGATTATGGGATTATAACAAGTATTCTCAGAAAGTAATCTTTTTAGAAAGAGTAAAGTCTATAGTGAAAAAGAACTTTGATGAACATGTAGAATCCTGTGAAAACAAGGCTCAAGGTAAAACATGTTATACTGAAGATATTTATGAGGATGTCCTATTTTTTCTTCAGAATCAAATGGATGGGTACGAAGATTCTTTAACGGAAGAAGAATTTAGTTCCATTGATAGAAGTGAGCTGAACAAATCTCTGAGCTTAATCCTTGACGATCTAAACAAGCTAAAACTTGGTCAGGAAATAATTTACGAAAACTTATTTGAAGAAGTACAAGATTTAAAAGACAAGATGTTCTTACCAAAAAAAAATTGGATGGAGTTATTTGCTGGCAAGGTACTTAATATGGTTGCATCTGGTGTCATAAGCGAAACAGCCAGTAAGGATTTAATAGAATTATTCGAAAAATACAGTTCTAATATAATCAGTAGCTAAAACTTGGTGTACATCCTAGTTGGGTTACACCCGATTCCAAAGAAGATATTATGACTTATTTGAAATAAATAAAACCCATTTAAACAAACCCCTTTCCTCTTCCTTTCTAAAAAGAAACTTACACCCATTTTGAACCAATTCAATTGCTCTATTGTAGTATATCTGCATTATCACTAGTAATGTTG
>JAHDFW010000085.1:7401-15847 GCA_020627945.1 Cytophagales bacterium | reverse complement strand
TTTGCTTAAAATTCAATATATTGCATTATAAAATAAGCGTGTTGTTTCACGTTTACCTAACTAAACTATATTGAATTATGTCTTCTGATAGAGACAACCTTAGTGCCAATGCTAAAGCACTTTATTTCTTGGTTCTTTTCCTTATTTCTTTAGTTCCTGTTTTTCTGCTTTGGCAAATGGACTCGTTTGCAGGCTTTGAAAGTAAAGGCGTAAAACTAGGTGGTGGTATAGCTGCATTCATTATCACGTTTGTAGCAATCATGAAATTTGGTAAACCATTTCTGATGCCATTATTTGGTAGACCAACGGAAGCAACAGAGCAAAAGTCTAATGATAATGCGGTTGCCAAACCAAATGAAGCAAAACCGGTAGAAACAACTCCAACGCCAGAACCAGTAGCTTCAGAATCACCCAAACCAGAACCTGTTCCTGAAGTTATTACTCCAGAACCAAATTCCGAAAACCCAGCATCACCTGAGGTAACAGAATTAATGGATCATGTGAAGTCTCTCGAAAGTAAAATAGCAGCGTTATCTTCTAAAAAAGAAGATCCACAATACCAGAATAAAAGTCTTGTATTAATGCAAGTAGATGGACTAAAAAACAACTTTATCCAGCTCAATGATATTATCTCAAAGCTTTATAATTCGCTAATACACGAGAATGATCCAGCACAGAAGATTAAGCTAGAAAACCAGATTAAGGAGCGTAAAGGGATGCTTGCAGATTTAGGTAATGAAATCACCAAGTTAGAAGAACAGCTTTAAATCTAACCTAAAGTCGACAGGTGAGTTTCCTTGAAGATCAAATAGAAAAAGTAGAGCAGCAAATTGCCGAAGTTATCCAACTAAAAAACAAGTTGGTTAACGATATGATCTATGAAACTGACACTTTAACTAAAGCTAAACTTGAGAAACAAATCAAGTCCAAAAATGAGCTAATTGAGCAGCTTGAAGGAGATAAAAATCAGCTAACGATAAGACTCAATTCCCCAGGTGTAGAAATTCCAGTTTCTGTTTTTATTTCACAGGTTTCTAGAGATCAAAAGGATCAACGTATTAAGGTAATTAAATCCGTTGAAGCAATGGACATGGTTGAAATTCTTCCTAAACAAGATTTTGAGGAATATGGACCAGACTTTGAAAAGCAGATCAATGAGGCTACTGAAAAAAGTCATTTAGATATTCTAATCATTGGAGAAACAACTGGCGGTATGTTGGATGAAATGAATCTTCCTCTTTGTGAAGCTCAACTTAGTCTGATAAAACATAGTGAACAAAACCCAGTTCGTGATATTATCTGGATTCCCAACGATCTTCAGGTTAAAGGAGATAAACAAAAGCAACTTATTGAACGAATCACAACCGAAAATTCGATCAACGATAGGTTTGAAGTTATTGAAGGTGATGTACACGATTGTATCGATCTGATTCAAATCAAAATCAATCAAATAAAAGAATCCATCCACCGTGAATCTAAAAAAGAAGAGGGAGATCCTGATATGGTCTACCTTGTGTGTGATCGAGAAGATGTAGAAGACGAGCAAGTAGAAAAACTTATCGAAAAATTATACGAAGAAGGCACCTATGTTGAGTTACCTTTCTTTGATACCGAAGCCACGGAATTTGCAGATTTTCACAGAACCAAATTAGAAATTTGCGACGTCGCTATTCTTTATTCAGGTAAGGGGAATGAGCGCTGGTTCATGAAAAACAAAGTCGACATTGACAAGGTAAGAATGTTGCATAGGCAAAAACCTATGAAACGCTTTGCCATATGTTTTTCCAGTCCAGATCAGGAGTACAAAAAGAAAATGCTCAAAACCACACTCAACCCAAATATTGCACCTATTAGAAAACGTTATTACGTGATAGATGCGTTGGAAGGAATTAAAAACTTGGTGGTAAGTTCCATTTTTAAATCCGCTTAATCGATTTGGAAAACGCAACAGCCATAGAACTTCAAAACCCATTCCCTGGGTTTAGACCATTCCAACAAAAGGACGAATACTTCTTCTTTGGTCGTGATCAACAAATAGCAGAAGTACTAACCAACCTCGGTTCACATCAGTTCATGGCATTGCTGGGTGACTCTGGAAGTGGAAAATCGTCTTTAGTAAAGGCAGGAATCTTTCCTTCTTTGCATGGTGGATATTTAACGCCTTATGGATCCAAGTGGCAAATGATAGAATTCCGACCAAGGAATAAACCTTTGGAAAACCTTGCACATGCGGTTGCAAACCTTGATTTAGAAAAAGACTATTCGCATGAAGAAATTCTAGAAGAACTCAACCTAAACCGAGCTGGTCTTGTCACGTTTTTAGAAGAAACGTTTCAAAAAACGAAGCGTAACATTCTGGTATATATTGATCAATTTGAAGAGCTATTTTCTTACAATTTTCAGAATCAAACTTCAGAGAACTATGAAATAGAGTTGCGCAAACAAAAAACAATTACTAGGACATTTATAAACCTATTAATTCAAGCAGCTAGTAAAACAGATCGCCCGTTTTTTATTATGCTAACTATGCGCTCTGAATTCTTAGGACAATGCACCGAAGTACCAGGACTTACCCAAGCTATTAATAAAGGACATTACTTGGTTCCTCGACTAACCAGAGAGCAATTCAAAGAAGGAATACAAGGGCCTGTTCTTTTGAACGGAGTAGAAATAAGTCAACGTTTGGTTTCAAGGGTGTTGAATGATATACCAAACTCGCAAGATCAACTTTCTATTCTCCAGCACGGATTGATGCGCACCTGGAATAATTGGGAAAAAGACGAAGAAGCAAAAGCAAAAAACCTGCTTGATCTTGAGCATTATGCACCATTAAAAAACTCCTTAGATACTCACCTTGGAAATATTTATAGCTCGTTAGATAAAAAGCAAAAGTTCATTTGCGAAAAGATCTTTGTCCGACTTAGTGGTAACCTTTTTGATAGGCCAGGTGTAAGAACCCCGACCTCTTTACAAGAGTTAAAAGCAATTTGTGAAGCAGACCAAGAAGTAGAAGATGTAATAAATGCTTTTCGAGGACCGAACGAGAACTTCTTGACACCTTATAAATTCGAAACCCAGAATCTCTCCGATGAAGATATAATTGACATCTCCCATGAAAGCATAATGCGTAACTGGAGTCAGCTTAAAATATGGATTCGAGAAGAGGAAAACAGAGCCAAAATCTTCATTGATTTATACGAAGCTGAATCCAATCTTAAAGCGTTTTGGAGAAACCCAGATCTGCAACAAGCCCTAGATTCTAGTAAAGACGTAAACGAACCTTGGTTGCAGCGGTATGTTGAGAAACCAGAATCAGCTTTTGCTTTTTTAATTGCTAGTAAAGAGGCTTTTGCTAAAGAGCAACGTTCCAGAAGATTAAGACTCTTTGCGTTTGGTATTATTATACCCGCCCTACTAGTTCTTGGGTATTTATGGTATTCGACCAACAATCAAAAAAATGAACTTTCGGCTGCCTATAGCGAATCTACGAGACTAAATACTCTACTTGCCGAGGAAAAAGAAATAGCTTTTTCGGCCAAAGAAGAAGCTCTAAATGAAAAGTCTAAAGCTGATGAGAAAACCTTAGAAGCAATTAAGCAAGCTAAACGGGCTGATCAAGCGAGTAATTATGCTTTATTGAAGGCGGAAGAGGCTCGAATAGAAGCAATAAAAGCGAAAAAAAGCGAACGACAAGCAATATTAGCCAATGAGAAGTTTACTGCATCAGAAACGAAAAGAATCCAAGCGGAACTTGAAACCAAAAAAATAAAAAAACTTGAAAAATTGAGAGGAGTTATGAGGACACTTGTAAATAAAGCTTCTATTAATTTCAATGAAACCTGGCTAGAAACCGCAGCTCTTTGCTTAAAGTATTATCAAGCAGAGGGAGGAAATTTAAAACAAGAATCATATAAATCTCTTAAATTCTTAACCACGAATTTAGTTGCTGGAAGAAACATCCGTCTTTCGCAACTTAACAGTCATAAAATTTGGGGGTTTCCGTATCAAATGATTAATGGGAATACCTATTACATAGATAGCAATGGTTATTTAATGCTGGACAACGGAGTTACCACTAAAAAATTAGTTAACAAAGTTTTTCTAAACCCAATTCAGTTAGAGGTATCACCTACTAATGAAGTAATATATATTTATGATCAGGTCTCAGAACATAGCCGAAATGACTACAAAGATTATTATCCAGACTATAATTTAATTTTTAAAGTTGATGCTTCTTTACATCTTGACTCGGTAAAAGTAGAGGGCTTTCATTCAAATGGGGAGTTCGACATGTTTACAAATACAAGCGGTACCACTTTATATTATTGCTACGAAGAAACGGGATTTTTTGAGTGGCAAGGGGGTAATAAAATCTCGCGGATTACATTAAGCAAAAATCTTTTTCCAGTATCTGCATATTTACAAGGTTATGGTGCAACAGATGAGGGGTTATATGTCCAGTTTGCATATGATTCCATAATACTTTACGTTAAAGATCGAAAATCATATACTGCCAATAAAACCTTTAACTTATACAATGAACACCCTTATGACGGTAAGATTGGCTTCTTACCTGTTTCGGTAGGTCTTTTTGAAGATCGTAAAGTATTTTATTTTGACCCTAACTTTATCGTATATAATGGTAGCAAACCTGTATATAAAAAAGAAATCTACTTACAAGGTGATTATTGTTATACCTCGTTCGATAATCGCCTTGAAAAAATTGAATTGAAAGACACCAAAAAGGACTACTTCAATAACAAAGAATTAATTGGTAGTCTAAATATCAATAACACCAAAGTCGAGAGTTTTTATCCTGTAGACGGTGACAATAAAATTCGATTTTTAGTATGGATCCCTGGTCTTGACCCTGGTACGACAGGCGTAATCGTTAATTTTGATTATTACCCCAATAATCATGACCTTGGTTACTTGAGTAAAGGTTTTACCTCTAAAGACAGGCCTTTAACCAAATCAGAGTTCGCAAGCGTATTTGACTACAAAAAGCCAAAATTTGATGAATTCGGAGACTGGAATGTTAAATTTGATGAACAAGGAAATATTATTGATGAACCTGATAGGGAAGTTCTGTTTTCATACGAAACATTTCTTGAACTTGATAAATACCCTTCAAACCAATAATATTTTAAAGCTCCATCTTCTCCAACCTCTTTAAAATCTTCTTTCCTCGACTTTTAAAACCAGTTGAACCATAAGGCAATTGATCTTCAATTAAGATTTTTAATTCGTTTCGAAACTCTGGAATATCCTCGGAAATAATCTCCAACACACGCATGGAAAAAACCTTTATTGCTATTGCCTCATCATGAGATGCAAGGTATTGAAAGCAAACATTTGCTAAAGGACCATACAAGTCTTTGGGTATTTTAATAAACTGAAACAACCTCACGGTATTCCTTTTGATCGCATCCCCTAATTCTGGTTTTTGAAGGTTTTCTACCAGTGGAGCAAGATATGGTTCAATCATTCTTGGTTTACGTTCGGCAACCTTGTTCATAACTGCAGCAGCCCGTTGATTGATTCTATATTCACCATGAAAAAACAATTCCATAAGTTCTGCAAACCGTATATTATCATTACCAATGTAATGATCAACACCATTTACCATTGCTTTGGTATACGGCTGCATTAAAGCTTCTTCTAACGTCATATTTCTGAATTAGAATGGTTAGCTAACTCTGGTTTATATCGACCAAAGATCTCCATTAACTCAAAACGGTTGGTTTTAAGGTTAGCAATAGGGTACTTTTTGACCAACATGTTGTGCTTGTTGTTTGTATTAAGTTTAACATGAATAAAAATGTGTTCTACCATAACACCATCAACCTTTGCTTTTCCAAACTTCACTTTTTGTATAGCACTCCACGGTATTTGCTTTTTATCACTTAAATCAACCCACAGTCCTTTTTCAGAAAAAACAAGCTGGGGTTTACCAGACATGCTTTTGAAACCCCAATAAATTAAGGCCAGCCCAGCTACTAATAAAAACACTCCTATAAGTCCTCCTCGAATTACAAACATTCCTAGAAAGGATAACAAGGCTCCTCCTAGATACATTAAGCCTTTAGTTTTATCGTAGTAAATTTTGTCTTCCATTATAGATTCTCCTATTTACCACTAGCTCTTTCGGCATGTTCAACACCAAGCTCAATCCATTCCATAATTTGTTCATTGGATTTGAACCCCTCTTCTTCTACAAAAACAAAATCTTTCATCACTTTTCCGTTAAAATCCATTGGTCTAGTATGTGGTTTCTTAAGCGCATTTTCATACTTCTCACTAACCACTCTTGCGACAAGTTCGTCCTTAACCACTCCTACACTCATTTTACCTTTGTAAAGAAAGCTTAAGCCACCAAACATTTTCTTCTCGCTAATATTTTCCTCAAACGGAGTTATACATTCCCTTATTTGTTGGGCTATTAGTTCATTAAAAGCCATATCGTTTACCTTTTTGCTAGATTATGTAATAAATATAACCAATCTTGGTTAAATTCATAAAATATTGCTGTTTAGAAGAAATAAGTAAGATGAAAATTCGTCAATTAGAGCAGTTATACAAAGTGAGAATTCGACAAAATAAAAATCGGTGTCAATATTCTGAACCTAAGACTGACAAAACACTATAAAAACACCGTCAATCAGAGTGTCGAAGACCGAAGATTCTGGTGTTTTTCTTAACTTAAAAGCATTAATATCAACCTTTAAATGAAATTGATTCATTGAAACTTAGAACTTACATTTTTTATCTATACGCTTTTTCCCTTATCTTTTTTGGGGCTCAAATCTCGACAGTTGCACAAATCAAGCAACCCAACAATGGTGACAGAATTCTAGATGTAAAATTATACCAACATAGAACGCACGGTAGAGATCGAACTGAATATTTAGTAGACCATTCTTTCTATAATTTAAAAGGTAATAAAGTCCGACAATACCTGTTAGAAAAAAACCATGCAACACAATTGCACATATATGAATATGAACATGGGCTAATTTCAACTCATGTCGTTTTTGATAGTAACAGACAGGTCTTGCTTGTGGAAAAAGGGATCGTAGATACTTGTGACAATGTAGTGCATTCAACAGTATTAGACAGAATCCATGGAAAACGAGAAATCACCTCAACTTACGATCAAAAATTAAGGTTGATTGAAAGAGAAGACCTAAGCCTTGATCGAAAAGTAATGACTACTATAAAACACATTGATAAAAGACAAAACATAAGAACAAAACAAGTTGCTCTTTTCAAAGATAAAAAAGGTATAAAAACTCGTAAAACCAACAAATTGAACGATTTTAGTTTTTCTGTTCAAGAAGTGGGTAAAGAATTAACGGAGTATGACGCCTCAAAAAATGTGGAAAACTATTACACCAATTATGCCTATGACAAGCACGGAAACTGGACCTCCAGAGTCTACTATCGAGGACGAAGAGAGTACCTACAGAGAAGACATATTACCTACCAAAGTAGAAAGGACTTTAAGAAGGTTTTGAACAGAAGTATTTTGAGTGTTCCATACCTTACAACAAGTGCCAACAATATTACTTCTGCCTTTTTGCCAAATAACCTTAGACCTGAGTTAAAAAATACTCCCGAAAAAATTGAAAACATTAAAAATATGTTTTACACAAAGCAAGGCCCTAACGGGGTAACTCTAGTAAGCACAACCTTCAAGTTTGACACGGAAGGGAACATTACCAAAATTGAAGAGAGTTTGACTGGTCAGAGCGAAGATTACAATGATCAGGTTTTCTATGATCAGGAGAATCTAGATCAATGTGTTGGTGGCTTCGTAAATCCCGTTTCTTATAATGATATGAATCTTTTCACTGCAACCTATAAAACTGGCAATTACTATTCATGTATTGGTTCAAATAACAAAGGGCTGATCGGATGGGCTAATTCTCATTATACTAACCCACAAAACCCCATAAGTTTTTATACGTTTTATATATCTGAGTCCGAAGATAGCTCTGCTAAAATAAAACTTGGCTACGCTGTGCATGGTGAAACTTTTAAAGGGCAAAAAGAATCCAACAGAACCGAAATAAATGACGGTAGATATTCTGAATTAAATTACACTTATAAGAACTTTAAATATGACCACAAAAACAATTGGGTCTATCGAGAAAAGTATAACGAAGCGAATCAGTTATTAGGAGTTGAAACGCGTACTATTAAATACTACGAGTAGGCAACTTTCATTATGACACATCCGTCTAGAGTAATATGAGTATTAAGTTCCTAATAACATATTCTTCATTTCTTCTATTTGTCACCACAGGTTTCAGCCAAGCCAAACTTCCAGATTGTAAAAACTTGGTATATAAAAACGATGAAGGAAAATACCTGCACGTTTCAAATGGTGAATTGGCTAATTGTAAATGTCATAATCACTCAATAATATCAGATCTAAGGATAA
>JAHDFW010000085.1:5897-7301 GCA_020627945.1 Cytophagales bacterium | reverse complement strand
TTTAAAAGAACCTATACTCCGCACTTCATGCGCGTTAAAAACATAACCAAAGATAGCTTCTATTTAGGCCCATTAAAATATCAAAGAGTGAAGTAGGTTATAATAGATCAAACCCCAGCTTCTCCATCTTCACTCCATTAACCACAATCTCAATTGCGTGTTCACCTGAATAATATTTCCGAGTGCTTATGGGTTTAAAACTGTGATGTTTTGTATAAGTAGCTTCTTTCCCTGAATTCAATTCTAATTCAGCAACCTTAAAGATTTTGGGAGCTTGTTTTCCGTTTGCTTTCATAAAGTAAATGTTGTACTCTATTCTAAGCTTTTTGGGCTCTTTAGATTTATTTCTAATATCAAATGCAAAATTCAATTGTCCTCCAGATTCCACGCTGCTACCTTCAAGGTTAAAACCACTTAGTTCTACTCCTTTTAAGTCGCTATATCCAAACAATAATAATGCTTCTGGATCTCCTTGTTTTAGCAAACCTCTGCATGCATGTCGAACTACCCAGTCGGTGTTTTTAGTTTTACCAATCCAATTTTTACAAATACGCAATGTAACCGCAGGGTTGTCTTTTGAAATGTCGTTCAAATTATTGGCAACACTTCGATATACAAAATCTGTTGGGTCGTTTTTAAGTTCTTCAAGTATCGGCAATATTTCGGTTGGGTCTTTTTTAAACTCTGGTAAAGCCATTGCCCAAGGCAACCTAGATCGACATCCCTCGCTTGCTAATCTTCTTACTCGATAGTCAGAATTTTTAGTCCACTTCATCATCTGCTTCATGGTCTCTGGGTATCGAACTATAAAAGGTCTAATTGCAAATTCACAACTAGCCAATTTCGTAATGTGCTCCATCGATTGAATTGATTCTTTATAATAATCAAGCCCAAAGTTTTCCACAAAATCAGGGATAAACATATAATACCAAAGTCCGTCAACATCTTCTTTAATTAAGCTTAAACTTAAGTCAATCAGCACTTTAAGTTTTTCGGAGTAAGAACCTTTCAAAACCTGAAAAAGTGACTCAGATATTCTTCTCATTCGATCTTTGAGTTCCAAATCATCCCAACCGTCAGAAAAAACAAATTGTGGAAAACTTTTAGAGTCAAAATCAGGATAAACAGCAGTAATTTGAGCTGAAAGAGTCTCAATAAACTGCTCGTTGTACATATTCTTTAATGGTTCGGCCATGGCGATTTAAATAGAATTAGAGTAAGTAAAACCAAGAAAAAACATTTGTTCTCGATACACCTTTGATGATGCAAAGACTCATCATCGTCACTCGAAAAGACATGTTTTTTTTATTGTTCCTGCAACAATTGAAATTAAGAAAAAAACTCCAAAATCCTGCGATCTAAATAATATCCTTTTGAATCTTTATAACCTACGTGACCACCATG
>JAHDFW010000085.1:0-5797 GCA_020627945.1 Cytophagales bacterium | reverse complement strand
GCTCGATAACCACTTTCTACAATGGGCACAGATGTATTTACTTATTAGTTGTAATTACGAATATAATCTGCCACTCTTTCCATCAACCACATTGGGGTCGAAGTGGCTCCGCAAATTCCTACCGTTGCAGCACCTTCAAACCACTCCTTATCCAGCTCATCTTCGTTTTCTACAAAGTAGCTTTTTTCATTAATGGTTGTACAATGTGCATGAAGTGCTTTACCATTAGAGCTTTTCTTACCACTCACAAAAATGATTACATCATTCTCAGCAGCAAACTTGGTAAGCTTCGGTTCGCGATTCGAAACCTGACGACAAATACTGTCATTGGCATCGAAATATGGAAGATCTTCTTCTGCAACTCCAGGGTGTGCATCCTTGATTCGTTGCTCCAACATCTCCTTCATTGCATAAAACCCTTTAGTACTTTTGGTTGTCTGACTATAAAATGTAATCGGACGGGTAAAGTCAACTAAGTGTAAGTCTTCTTCGGTTGTTACAATGATTGCTTCGTTGTTTGTTTGACCAGAAAGACCAATAACTTCTGCATGACCTTTTTTTCCATAAATTACAATCTGTGGATTTTGATCGTACGAATTTCTAACACGGTTTTGCAGCTTTAAAACTACTGGACAAGAAGCGTCTATTAGTTCAATGTTATTCTCAATAGCTGTTCGATAAGTTTCTGGTGGTTCACCATGAGCACGAATAAGAACTGGGACATCTTTAAGGTCTTTCAATTGTTCTTTATCAATAATCTTAAGACCTTTTTTCTCGAGTCGATCAACTTCCATGGCATTGTGAACAATATCACCTAAGCAATACAATGTGTCAACACGCTCCATAGTATCTTCCGCCATTTGAATAGCGAATTCTACTCCAAAGCAATATCCCGAACCTTTATCTATTACAACTTCCATGGTAATAATATCTGATTTAACTTACGACTGAACAGAACTAGCCTGTTCAAGTTTCTCTATTTTTTGATCTACCCACTTCAGTACAACATCTACCTGTTGTTCCATGGATAAGTCCGAATTGTCCAACTCCCAGGCATCTTCAGCCTTACGTAGAGGACTTTCTTCTCTGGTAGAATCTAAATGATCTCGATGTTTAATATTTTCCATTACCTCATCCAAATCAATTACATCGCCACGCTCCAACAATTCCTTTTGACGACGTTCGGCTCTCACTTTTTTATCTGCAGTCATAAAAATCTTTAATTCTGCATCTGGAAAAACTTCTGTTCCGATATCGCGACCATCCATCACAATTCCCTTTTTCTTTCCCATCTTACGCTGTTGTGCTACCATTTCAACACGTACGGATTTAATCGCACTTACTTCACTAACATGTTTTGCTATCTCTAAAGTTCGAATTTTATCCTCGACATTCAATCCATTGAGGAAAATCTCATTACGACTATTCTCAGTACTAAAACGAAACTCGATCTCAATTTGTTGCAAAGCCTTCGAAACTGCCTTCGGATCTGTGATAGAAACATTGTGCTTCATAAAATACAAAGTAACAGCACGGTACATAGCACCCGAATCAATGAATGCATAACCCAAACTTTTAGCTACAGCTTTGGCTGTTGTACTCTTACCACAAGCCGAAAACCCATCAATCGCAATGATAATCTTACGCATGAAACAAAGATATGGAAAATCTGTCAGAACAACATTAACTAAAAATGAAGTCTGTTTCAAATAATAGAATTGTGGGATCGAATAATATAAAATACCAACCCAAATAATAATTGTACGCAACCAAAAACTACACCCGAAGCTAGTTTTGAACATGTAAATCACTTCAATAATCTGAAATCATGAAAAACTTAAAGTACAATATTTACCTCAAGATTGGGATCATCTCGTTCATAGCTATAATACTGCTTATACCTGCAACCATGATCAAGCAATTGATTCGAGAGCGAGAAAGAACTCAAAACGAAGCAATAGAAGAGGTAAGTTCAAAATGGGCAACAGACCAAACGATTTGTGGTCCTGTTATTACGGTACCGTACAAAACTGGCGGAAGAACCTATCAAAATAACAAATATCAATCAGACATCAATTACTTACATATTTTACCAGACCAACTCGACATCACTGGAAGTATAGATCCTCGAACAAGATACAGAGGAGTGTACGAAGTAATTGTATATGGTTCTAAGCTTAACCTTACAGGTTCATTTAGTAATCTAAATTTAGAATCTTTGGAACTTTCTCCTGAAGATATTCTTTGGGATAAGGCCAAATTAGAAATTGGAATAAGTGACTTAAGAGGAATAGAAAATCAACTTACTGTCGATTGGAATGATACAACTTCCATATTTAACCCTGGATTATATAATGAAGACATCAGCTATAAAGGTATTAGCGCAGTGATCGAACTCGATTCAACAGACAAAAAACATACATTTAGTATTCAACTAGAGCTTAAAGGAAGTCAACAATTGTATTTCACGCCTGTCGGTCAAGTGACAAACATAGAAGTAAACTCCAACTGGCCAACACCTAGCTTTAACGGAGCTTTTTTACCGGATGGTCGAGTCGTTACTAAAAGTGGGTTTAACGCGCATTGGAACGTTCTTCATCTAAATCGCAATTTCCCTCAGGCGTGGACACAAAAGCGATATTCCCTAAGCAATTCGGAATTCGGAGTAGATCTCAGGTTACCAGTAGATAGTTATCAAAAATCGGAGCGGACCGTTAAATATGCATTTCTATTTATTGTTCTAACGTTCTTATCATTTTTATCTATTGAGATCATGAACAAAGTTTTGATCCACCCGATTCAGTATATCTTGGTTGGGTTTGCTTTAGTATTGTTTTATACTTTACTCATTTCCTTTTCAGAACATTTCACCTTCAACATAGCTTTTATAACCTCAATGCTCGCAACAATATTCTTAATAGCGGGTTACATAAAAGCCATATTAAAATCTAACAAGTTTATGATTCTGATGGTAGCCATTTTATTTACACTATACAGCTTCATTTTTGTAATCATTCAATTAGAAAACTATTCTCTGCTAATTGGAAGTATCGGAATCTTTATGATTCTAGGACTTACTATGTATTTCTCTAGAAAAATAGATTGGTATGATTTAAGTCTAGGTCAATCGAAGAAAGAAGACATTTAAAATACCAGATTATTTAGGGTAAGCTTAAAACGGGGTCAACGGTAAGAAGACTCCGTTTTGCATTTAAATCAAGATCATAAGAAATCAAATAATTAGTCTGCTTTCGCAAATAATAAATCAAGGTTCACGGATAATAGTTTACCTAAATAAATACGCGTATGTGATGCTAAGTTTGAATCATAAATCAAATGTCAAACTAATAAAATCAACCATCATGAAAACACGGTTCAACATCCCAAAAACATTTAAAAAAGGAGCTCAAATTGCCGCAACATTAGCAGTACTTGGATTTGCTGCTTCATGTAACAAAAATCAAAACCCCGTTCGCCAACAAGTGATCTCTCCGACAGTTCTTGAAAATGTTCGTCTTGCAGACGGGATGCCTCTTACCATTCAGGTTTCTACTCGTTGGGAAATTGAGGACTCGAAAAAATTCAACAAGCTTTTTGGAAGTGCTCAAAAATACGACTCGTTAATTCTTCGTCCTCGTGAACTAGAACTTGCAAACCATATTTCGAATAAGTACGAAAACGTAGATTCAGTTTTCACAACACAGAGGAAACAATTTATCTCGGAAATCAAAAATTACATTACTAACAATTTAGGCGAAGAGGGAATCCAAGTCAATGAAGTAATCGTAGCAAATGTGTTATTCCCAAATACCTATACATCAGCGAAAGAAAAACTTGCTCTTCAAGATCAGGAGTTGAAGAGAATTCGAAAGCAAAAGCTAATTGACTTAGAAAATGCTCAATCGCGTAAAGAACAAGCCGATGCCCAGGGTGGAGTTGATATAGCACAAGCTATGATGGACGCCAAAGTGGAAAAAATTAATGCTGAAACTGAGAAAAGCAGAAGAAGATCAATGTTGGCAAAAGCTGAAACGGAAAAGCAAGTTGCAGAGAAAAGAGCTGAGGCAGATGCACGTCGTCAAGTTCTAATGGCTCAAGCAGATTTAGAAAAGCAAAAAGGACTAAAGAGTTTGGAAATTCAAAAGCAACGTGATCTTAACAAGGCGTCACTTGATCACAAAAATGACCTAGAACAATTGCGTTTCGATAATGATCTAAAAATGGCCAAGCTGTGCAATGATAATCCGGTGTACGCAAACTACATGATCAATAAAGAATTGGCATCCAAAGTTAAGATTGCTGTTCTTCCTACCGGTCAAGATGCAAGTGTGTTTGATGGTTTGTTGAAAAGTGGAATGGCGAATAAGTAGTTTTTAGTTTCAAGTTTTTAGTTCAGGGTTTTTAGTTGGGAGTTTAGAAAATGATACGTACAGATATTCACAAACCAAAAAACAGAAGTCAAATTAGACAGTTCATTGGACGAGAATTCTTCATACTAAAAAGAAAATGGAGTTGGCACTTTTCAGGCAAGAAGTATGCTAAGTGTGTTGGAAATGATCAGTTTACCAACTCCGTTTTTAAACATCGTTCAATGATCATGAGACCTTTAGCAGGTGTTGATATGCAATTGCAAGAAAACAAAAGGACGAACCTTAAACTGGCAATTGAAAAAATCAACGGTCTTCAAATCAAACCAAATGAACTTTTCTCCCTATGGAAATTGGTTGGAAGGCCTACCAAAGAAGATGGTTATCTGCAAGGTCTTGTTTTAAAAAACGGTCAAATTGATTCTGGTATTGGAGGTGGGTTATGTCAGCTTGGTAATTTATTGTTCTGGATCTTCGCACATAGCCCTTTGAATATTGTAGAACGCTACAGGCATGGTTATGATGTTTTTCCAGATGTAAATCGTAAAATACCATTTGGAGCTGGTGCTACTTTAGCTTACAACTACATCGATCTTCAAGCTCAAAATTCAACCAAAAACACTTTTTCTATTCGTCTTTGGATGGACGAAGAATATCTTCATGGTGAACTACTTGCCGAAATGCCTGTTGTTGAAAATTATCAAGTAGAGGAAAGAAATCACCATATCAGACAACAGTTCTGGGGAGGTTATTCAAGGCACAATCAAATAGTACAAATCAAAAAACTGAAGAATATGATTACTGAAAAACTGTTAGTCGAAAACCATGCAATTATGATGTATGAACCGCTTATCAGTAGTGAATATTGAGTTGAAAGTTTTGAGAGCGCTCCGTTCTAAAGTACTTTTTCCAAAGGCAACCTTTCATGTCCAAAATCAAATGTTGTCTGATAATTCCAATCTATAACGAAAGGTTGTTTTCATGATTCGCTTCCGGCAGATTTCTAGCTGGGATGTTGTGATCAATACCGTCGGTCGATCCAGATCGGCGGTTTTTTATGTTTTAGAATTATTCTTATATTTAAAGTAGGAATAAAGAATATTACGCATGACCAAACTCCTCATCTCTTCCTTCATGGTAGCATTGAGTCTTGTAATCTTTAGTTGCAAGAATAAAACTGCTGCAGATAAATCTAAATTAATTTCTAAAGATCCGGCGGTAACAACCAATGAGTTAATGAAAAATTACAACTTAGGTATTGAACACTTCAATAAAGGTGTTGAAATATTAAAAGCAGCACTGGATGATTCAATAAAATTGATCGATGTTCGAGAGGAGGTGAAACAACATTTTGTGAGAGCTAAACCATACTTCGAAAAGTGTTTAGAAATTGATCCTAACCACAGGGATTCTAAAACGGCCTTGAAGGG
>JAHDFW010000084.1 GCA_020627945.1 Cytophagales bacterium | reverse complement strand
CCTTAAGTAGTAAGGAGTCTTAGGCGGTAATGAGACGAGTCGTAACGAGACGAATAGCCGAGACTCCTTACTAACTATAGTTTCTCTTATCAATAAATTTTGTAAATTAGCTATTAACGATTTCTACTTAAAGTTTCTAAATGACCCGACCCAAAGTCTATGTTCTTGTTTCGATCCTTTTAGCATTATTATGCTGCAAAGAAATTATTGCTCAAAAGCAAATCTACGTACCTAACGGAGGAACTTTTACACCCAAAGGACAACTCAACGTACTGGTGGTATACGCAGGGTTCACCAATGACAATGACCCTAAAGCACCTTTGTACAACGATGAGAACTGGCCTTCGTCTGAACAATTCCCTAAATACTCGGAAGAAATATTCTACTCTGATCCATCAAAATTTTCTGATACTGCTACAGATAAATCTCTATCCAATTTCTTTTATCAAATGTCTCGTGACTCGGAAGATCCTTTAAAAATTGTAGGTCATAAACTACCTATTAGGATCGATGTTCAGGCCACAAATAAAGGAAATGCTAAAGGCTGGGGATACTATTTTCGAAAGGTGTTCAATAAACTAGATTCTCTACCTAATATTGACTGGCAAAAATTCGATCAACGTAAAAATAATCCTAACTATCGATTCGATAATTCCAAAACTGGACCCGATGGGATGCTAGATTTCGTAATCGTAGTATTTCGTTTTAATGGTAATCCTCCTTATGGAACAACGACAAGATTCCGTAATGGTTGGGGAGCCTCAACTTTATTTGCTACCGCTGACCTTAAAAACAATGGACCACATAGTTTCGTTGATGACGTTATCCACATTCGAACGGGCTTTAGTATAGCCAGAGGAATTAATGGTGTTAGTGGCATTAGAGGATTTTTCTTACATGAAAACGCTCACGAAATGTACGAAATGCCTCATGTGTTTGGAACCAATGGCGCGGTTGGAAATAAGTTTAATGTTACCAATGGCTGGGGAATGATGGGCATCAACAAAATGCTCTATTGTGCTAATGCTTGGGAGCGTTGGTTACTTGGGTGGATAGATATTAAATATGATCTGAAAAATGCAAAAGATAATGGTGAATATATTCTTGGAGATTATCTAACCACTGGAGATGCAATACGAATTGAAATTCCCGAAACAGATGGTAAACAGCACCTGTGGATTGAAAACCATCAGGGTAAAAGCGTTTTTGATGAAAGAGACGACTGGAACGGAAAAAGGTTTCCTGAAAAGCCAAGAGATTTGCTAATGTTCATTGAAAGTATGCCCTCTACGCGACTTAAAACACCAGGAGTGAACGATATGGATCATGTAAACGGCATCCGAACTTTATGCGCATCTGGTAACTTTGATTACACTTACGAAGATAATTTTACGAAGACTTGGTTAGTAGGAGACAATCCAATCTTTGATTTCAAAGTTGGAGCAGAAAATCCATTGGCTGGGTATTCTGACATTTCCGAAATTCGCTTGGACTACATGAAAAAGGACTTTCGAAAGGATCCTAAGCGAAAAGCTTTGAAAGATGGAATTATATGGACTCGACATAACCATGGCAATGAACTAGGTTGTACACCATGCAAAAGCGAACGAGTTTATAATTTCAAACAAAACGGGAAATTAAACATGGGGTTTCTTGGTAAAAATGCTGGTTTCGTATCTGGTGATAAATTAAACCTATCATCCAACCCTATGATCACTAATACTCCCAAATATTACCAAAGACCGGACAGCATAACCCCGTATTTTTTAAATGGACTTCAAATCGAAGTATTAGAAAAGCTTGATGATGGTTCTATAAAAATCAAAGTAGAGTTTGATCATTTCACCATCGATACATCTACAAGATATGCAGGAAATATAGAGCTTAAAAACATTAATAAGACCGAATCTGACATTGATCTTATTGTTGCAAACAAAAGTACATTACTAGTAAACAAAAGTGGTGTTGCAAATCAACGAGTGGAACGTGGAGAGGGAACTGGTGATCATGTTCGCCCTAGTCTTTTCACTATAGGTTATATGGCTAAGATGCAAATCGATGCTAGAAGCAAAATGGTCCTTTCAGAGGGAAGTAGACTTCGTTTAAAACAAGGTTCTGTGTTGGAGTTAAACCCTAAATCCCGACTGGAGATAACCGATAGTTGCCAAATCAAACTGGACCAAGATGCCAAAATTTTAGTTTCAAAAAAGGCTAGAATTAAAGGTCTAAAAACTGGAAAACATTTGTATAAGCTTAGCAAATCAGAAAAGAAAGCTTGTTCATTCTCCAAGTACAAGCATGTTTGGATGCGAGCTAAATCAGCAACTCGAGAATAATTGGCCTTGCTATTTATCCTTTAAGTCAAGTAGATTACCATTACGATCAATGAAACCACCAGCTCCTTCTTCTATACGAACATATGCTTTTCCGTTTCTAAACGGATGAGCATCTTTAAATTTTGGTAAAATTACCCAATTCAAAAAAGGGTCTACATAACCCCAAAGTCCTGTTTCAGAATCTTTAATGGCCGCTAAACCTTCAGAATGAGGTTTTGCACCTTTGATTGGTTCGTGATTGATTAAGTCTCCAGAGGAGTTCATGAAATAATAACCTCCGATCCCATCAAACACTAGGAAGTTTCCACCAGAAGATACAAAGTTGTTTAGAACATACATATGATCTAGTTCATCAATTATTTCTCCACGACTATCAATTAACCATGTACGTTGAAAGTGACGAACCATTGCAACATGATTTTGGTTAAATGGCCCTACTTGATGCCAACGAGGTTCAAAAACTACGTTTCCATTTTGATCTTTAAATCCAAATAAATTTCCTTCGCTAAATGTACGCAATACGATCTCATCTGGAGTTTTATCTCTTACCTCGAAATAATAATCTGGCGAAATTACCCAAGGCTCATTTACAATCTCAATAGAATCAGTACCTACGTTGTAATCCAGCATTATATGATTAGATTCCACACCATACTTCTCCGTCCAAGAATCAGGAATTGTCTGCATTCGACCATTGCTAGTTGCTATTTCCATGAACAACTCATCCATTCCATCATGATCAAAGTCTCCAATTTTAAAGTGATCTGGAGTCGATTTGTCCAATGATTGATAATATCCACCGTCAACTTGGAAAGGATAAAAGTATTCTGAAGAATCGTGTGTTGTTTTTATATGAACCGTATAGCAACAATGTTCCCCATTGCTATAATCAAACCAGATTTTATCTTTCACATGATCTCCATCCACATCATATTGATCGAAATGGATATTCTGCTTTTCCTGTGCAAATGAAACAGCACAAATAAGAAATAGCAGGGATAGTGTTAATCCAGGGCGTAACATAATCTAAAAACTCAATAAAGTACCGACAACTAAATATTAAGTTGAAAGTAAGAATTTATTCATTATCGAGGGGTGTTTGAAGGAAATAAATCTCATTAGGAGCAATTATGTAATAAGTCCTCAAATCTTGTATTTTAGACAAGGTTGACTTTTTCAATTCCGAAATTTGGTCTTCAGTCACCTCCTTTTTAAAATAGAAAACATGGTTCTTTGAAGACTTCCTAATCTCTTGTTTCAATGCAGTAAAGGATTTTTCATTCCATTTCGTAAATCGTTTAAATTTAAACCCTACACTATTAATCGTAAGATTACGATATTTAAGATTTCCAGACTCTGGAATAGCAAAAAGCTCCACTGTTTCACCCTTCTCACACAATCTTCTTCCAACCTGTAACAAAATCTTTTTATCCTTTTTAAGGTCTAGTTTCTGAACTAAGTATGCTTTATCATTGATCAACAAACGATCATATTCGTCGGTCGAATAACGCTCATAATCAGACTTCAGCTTTTCGGCATGTTGCACTTCATAAACCAAGAAGTTAAATTCCGTTGAAGAAGTTTTCTGAACAACAGCCCAAATTATATTACCATTACCCAGTTGAATCATCTCGTGTCGAGCTTGCATTCTAATTCCTTCCTTTACAATTGGACCAGATATAACTCTTCCATCAGCAGCTAATTCATAGAAAACAGAAGTATGTGAGTCCAAATTTTTATAAGAAACGTAACCAGATTTGTCAAAAACTTCATAACCAGCTAAAAGTCGACCACTAGGCAACTTACTAAGCATAGCCATTCCTGAACTGCGTTTATTCTTTCCAGGATTCTTTAGCCAGTTTACTTTGCTAGAAGCGAGTTTTCCTTTCTTAAAACCAAAACTTGCAAAACCAGTCTTATAGTACCCATCCGTTCCTTTTTTCAAAAAAGTGGTGAATAATTGATCTTTACCAGTAGAAACAAACCCTCCCAATTTAACTCCTGTATTATTGTCTCCAGTTCTACCTTCTATATCCAGAAAGTTGACTTGTTTAACTCCCCAAAAACTCTTTCCATCAACTACCCCAATACCTAACGCTCTTGGGTAAGCATCCCCATGATACATGGGATAAGCTTTAGACCCCTCTGTTACCATCCTCACATCAAAATTGTGGCTTACAAACCATCTATCAATAATCTTCTCTTCGCCATCTAAGGATAGTTTTGAAAGATATCCTCCCTGATGTCTTAAACCATCACTATATTTCTGTGTATGGCCTAAGTAAACATATATTTGCTCATCAACCGAGTTATATAATATACGGGCCGATGAGGCATCCACAGGTCTTCCTTTCGCACCCAAGGAGTCCGAAGGCAAATCTCCAAAAATCAACTTGTTAAAAATGGGGTCTCCTGCTTCATCAAATAATGTTACCCAGTATTCAAAATTTTTATCCCCGTACTGGTTGTCTTTTGTATAACCTAATACAAACCTTTCGTTTGGCAAAACATCAAAGCCTGCCATATGACCAGTTTTCGGTAAAAATTGTGGCACGTAGGTTTTAATTACTTTATGCTCACCGTTTAACCTAATAATTTCTACTTTTCTCGAACTCTGGTTAAGCCAAGCAAGAACATATTCGTCTTGGGTATTTGGAACAGGTCTAACGATAAGATTGGGAGCAATGCCATATCTATGATGCACTCCTTGCCCAAACATGTGATAAGGTTCACCACTACATTCTACAACATATTTGTTGATCGATAATTGATCTTGAGATTGACCATGGCTAAACCTAGCGACCAAACATATTGTGATGAACAAAAACAAATAATACTTCACAGTATCAATATCGGATATTCATGTGAAAAATTCAAGCAAAAAAAACTCCCAACCCCTTTCGGGATTGAGAGTAACCGAATACTGCTCTAAATACTTACATTTCCTATGTTCGAAAGGTTAAGTAAGCAGTGTGTTGCCGGTGCTTTTGATTCAACTAAACAACACTAATAAAGTGCGTTATTCGAAATAAAGCGTAATACTGACAGTATCCAAAATTCAGAAGGTTACATTAGGTAACTTTTATGTAACTTTTTAAAGTAACAAGTTAAAAACCTGAATCTTACATATTTTTTAAAGCCTCAGACAAATTATCATCTTTTGAGAGTGCCATCTTTTTTCGAAGTCTAGACCTTGCAGAAATTACACTTCGTTCTCCGAGGTTTAATAACGACGCGGTTTCCTTAACGCTCAAATTCAACATTGCTAATGCAGCAAGCCTAACTTCAGCAGCTGTTAGATCTGGGTAATTAGACTTTAATTTTTGATAAAAACCGCTATTCACTCTTTCAAAGCGAATCTTAAATTCCTCCCACGAGTTTTCAGCGCTTAGGCTTTGAGAAATTAACTTATTCGTCTTCCTAATCCACTCCCTTTCTTTAATTCCATCTGGTACTTTTGAGAGTTGCATTTGCTCTTGTATCGAACGAATAAATGTGTTTTTCTCCGCCATCTGCAGCGTAAAGGTTGTTAGCTCTTTGTTCCTTGTTTCAACATCAATTTCAAGCCCTTGTTTTTCCTGCATCCACTTTCGTGCCTGATAGGTAATTGCGAACGTAAAAACAGCCATTTCGAAAACTCCTCCAATTCTAAAAATCTCAATATCTATTCCAATAAAAGTAAAACCAAAAAAAGCACTATTGTAATGTTCGTACGAGGATATTAGTATTGGAAAATATGCGATTACAAAAAACTTAGAGTAAATATTCTTATTCCATAGAATTAATCCGGTAATAAAATAAACAGTCAAACAAGATATTATGCTTAATTCAGTTATAACAAACCATTCGTAGGTATCTTTTATTAAGTAGGTAGTAAGGGCAATTATGGCCGTAGCTAAGGCTGCT
This sequence comes from Cytophagales bacterium, assembly GCA_020627945.1. Lineage (GTDB taxonomy): Bacteria > Bacteroidota > Bacteroidia > Cytophagales > JAHDFW01 > JAHDFW01. The sequence goes on along the minus strand of JAHDFW010000084.1, from coordinate 9,662 downwards.
CCACCAATATATTTAAATCTAGGTAGGTATCTTTTATGTTGTAGGTATGTCGAAGAAAAGAACGCAAGAGACACGGCTACCATTAAGTTAAAAAACGGTTCTATATGGTCATGAAACCAACCATCTCCTAAAAACATATACCAAATTCCATCTCGATAAGACAGCGTAAAGGTTAATGAAACTAGCATTAGAGCATAATAACCGTAGGTGGACTCACCAAATAGACTGAAATAAAAAAGATGAAGGGTTAAAATTGACAAAGCAATACCATAGTAGAGCCCTATTATCAAATAGTTGGAATATTCTGTTTTATAAAAATCGTGTCGAGCACAAAATCCTATTGGAATAAACGCTTCCTTGGTACAGTTAACCTCAAGGGTTAAATCATCCTGATTGCTTAGGTTATCGAAATGAAAGAGCTTAAATCTTGAATTCGGTTGCGGATCAACCAATTTTCCATTTCTATAACACAATACTTTATTTGTATGTGAGAATGGAATCTCCAGTGAATAGCTTTGACTAGACTCATTTAGAACTCGAAGGCTAATCCAATATTTCCCATTGTTAAACCCGTCGTTGATTGCTTCGTTAAGTGTACTAAAATTCTTACTTCGACTCCGTATCTCCTCGTAAGAAAATAAGCTCTCTTTGTCATGGAAATACTTTAGAGATACTTTTTCCTTATCAAATGCAATGTTTTTAGCAGCAAGTTGCTCACTTACGGCGTAAAATAATAAAAACAGCAATAACCAGTTTTTAATACTTATTCGCGCGGGTTTTACGACGTTATTCAATTGATTATCAGCGTTAAATGTTAGGCCGTCGCAACTTAAATAAATCTAAAAATTCACACCATTCTTTTCTTAGCTATCATAATTTTTTTTCAATGGACTCAGGTTTTATAAAGCTTCTATTTACGTTCCTTCAAAACCTCCAAAACTCTATCTAAACTCTTAAATAATTCTTTGTTACCATTCTGCTTATACCTTTTTATATTATTACGATAATGTGGCAAATCATAAAGGAAGGACTTCAAACCATCAGCGTTAAATTCAGGTAGACATTTTCCATATCCAGATTTCTCCACATATGCAGCGTTAAGGTACTGCTCAAATTGTCCTGGAATAGGTATTGAGCAAATTGGTTTTCTCAAATAAATTGCCTCGGAGATGAATGAATATCCACCATTGGCAATTACTGCTTTTGCAGAGGCAAAGTTATGTATAAACTCGTCTTCACTAAATTCTTTCATTTGCACATTTCCATGCTTTTCTTCTTTATTAAACCCGTAAAGTAGAAATTTCTCGTTGGACATGGAGTTTAGCAATTTCAAGATCCCATTCTTTCCATAAGAAGATTGATATACCAAAATGTGATCTTTAGTTTTTGTTTTCGCCTCTAATATTTCTGACCTGACAATAGGTGGGACAAATTCGGTGTTTTTCTTTCTCAACTTCGCTTCAAAAAATGACGATATAAGATAGTGGTCACACCCTGGTACTTTTCCTTTTACTATAGATTTAGCTAACTGAAAACTGCTTTTCTGATTTTTAGGAATATCTATGTCAATTGTTGCACGATCTATCACCTGCATATTGTCAATGCTGATCACAGGTATTCTATGTGTTTTTGCAAAGAAATATGTAAAGGACTCAAAATCTGAAATCACGACATCTGGAGCAAACTGTTTGTGCACCTTAATCATTTGCACAACATTGGTTCGCAATGTTTTTGGAAGACCTTTGAGGGTCATTTTAACCGTTGCACTTTTTGAAACTTTACCGTCTTTAAAGCCTATATGAAAGCCTTCTATTTTAGAAACTCGTTTCCCAAAATGTTTCTTAAGAAATGTATATGCACGATCACTTGAAACAATTCTAACATCATGATCTTTAATCAGGTGTGCGAGAATCACTTTTGCACGAGTAGCGTGCCCCATTCCTTCTCCAGGAACTCCATATAATATTTTCATGTCTTAATTTGGTTTCTTGCTAGTTAATAATAAATCTAAAACACCAGTACGAATAATTGCAAGAGAAAATAGTGTCCCAAGCAAAGATCCCGTCGCTACATCTACCCAATCGTGGGCACCAACAGCTACTCGCGAAATGGCAACCATCACGGCCCATAAAAAGGGCAACACAAACATCCATTTTCGTCTATAATCTACAAAAATATACAGTATTATATAGCCCAAAAGTGTAGCCATCGCAAAAGCATTTACGGTATGACCTGAAGGGAACGAGAACCCTGATTCATGCACCCAATGTTTTATCACCTTCGGATGCAAAAACCGTTGCCCAATCGACTTTTCCTCTATTTTAGATGTGATCGTAAAGTTACCTAAATACGTTGATCGCTCCTCTTTAGTCTCAAGTTCGTAATATAGTGTTTTGTTAAAGTCAAACTCTCTTTCTAAAAGCAGGCTAAAGGGACGAGGTTTTTGAATATACTCTTTAATAATACTTTCGTTGGTTTTTGCACATCCACCTAGCAATACCGAAAAGAAGATCAAAGAGATCATGGAATTGAGCAATTTACGTCTCCATCCACGATAATAATATCCAATCAGAAGACAGAAAAACAATGTTATGATAGGAACACCCAATACTCCACCCAAATCCGAAATAAAAAGCCAAAACACCGCAAAACCATTATTCCAAACACCAGAAAAGGCAACTGGAAAAAGTAAGGTTACTCCAAGGATTAGCAGAGCAACTAAGTACGCGAGAAATAAGGTTTTAAGTTTAGATAGCATAACGCATGAACGTTGTGCTAAAAAACAGATTAAACCCCAATAATCAAATTATTGATGCAATGAATATTTAGAGGTACTAACCTAGCGCACCTGGCTTTTCAAAATCTGAATCGGTAGAGGTAGTGCTTGTCCCAACCACATGCGAAGTATTTGGGGAAACGGAAGTATGAACAACGGTAGCATGTGCAAGGGCTTTATCCGATTCTGCTCTAAGAACAGCTTTCTCTTTATCAGCTGTATTAACTCGATCCAAAATTTTCCCGCCGAAGTAAAAGGAAATCATCAGCTGAAACGCATCGACCAAACTTTCATAATGGTCCTGAAAATCTTGCACCATAAGAGACATGCTCACCATTACGACCACCACTATAAGCAAAGTTAGAGTAATCATCCCTCTTAAGGTACCAGGTGGTATCCCCAAAGACTCATGTTCATAAGGGTTCTTTTCTGGATGAAAAGTAAATTTTCTTACTAGGTGATCAATAAAATATATGCAAATACAAATCCACACAAATATGATTCCAAATCCAACGCATAATACCCAGAACTCAAAGCCTGTATAATTACCGTAAAGTTTGGCTGCTAGCATCGGTTCAATTAATTTATTAAGTACCATTTTAACTAAATTTCTTCTCTATAATATTATTCCAACTAGTAGTTAACCAACCGTTGGTTCTCCAATGTCAAATTCACTTGAGTTATCCACCACTGAAACTTTTTGTTGCTCTTCAGTAGTAGTTGAACTCGACTTTTTAGTTGTTTCAGATCCACTTCTGGCCCCTTCGCGTTGCATTAGGTATTGCAATTTCAAAGTCCGCAACTCATGGTTACGTTCAGTGGTCTTATGTCGCTCCAAATATTCACTTATTTTATTCTTAAGATATTGAATAGGTCCCAAAAACAATGCACCTGCGCTAACTCCGTCAACCCAATCCAGATCAAATTCGTAGTAACTCCCTAGCAACACAAGGCCAACTACTACTACAATGGCAATAAGCAATATGATCAATACATTTTTCATGGTTATTTGATATAATTTGCACTAACCCAACCTTCTATTTCGGTTTTCACACGATACCAACCATCTTTTTCTTCAACGATTTCCACGACAGCATCCTTAGCCAAAGGTCTTGCTACTTTTGGAGCAACCATAGATCCTTCGCTTCTAATATTTAAGTTGTTAACACTTACTACTCCCGTACCGTAATGATGGTGGTGGTCGTCGTTACTTCTTAGGTCTAACACACGACTTCGTAATAATTCAAGCGGATATGCTGGACCTGGATCTAATTTTCTAGTAGGCGCAATCTCTTCATGACCTAATATATATTTGATAGGAAAATGTGCCTTCAACGCTAAACAAATTTCTTCAACAATCTTAAGTTGTTCATCCGTATACGTTTGCCAATATCGATCGAACGACTCGTTACGATGTTTCAGTTTAGCAACATGCTCCTGAGGTACCTTTTGACCGTACTCCGTTTGGTAAGTTTTACCATCCTCCATCAGTTTCAAAAAACCTGGATTAACGATTTCAATACCAATTGAATATTTATTTAACCCGCTACGTTCTCCATAGCTACTTTTTCCAGCATGCCACGCAATAAGATCAAATGGAACCAATTGTTCGATCACTCGATCTTTTTCCATGGTTTCCGAATTGGATGCAAACTGATATCCGACTACTATATGTGCAGAAGCTTTAACAGACGGATTAGTAAGTGTACCCACAGCACCATCTACTGTTGTTCCAGCGGTATAGTGAATTACAATAGTATCTGGCAAACCTGATTGAAAAGGTCCACTGGTTTTATGTTCGGAAGACATATGTTCAGTGCTCAACTTCCATGAATCACCAGCATCCAATTGTAGTAGTTTTCCGTCTTTTATTTTCATAGCTCTCTGATATAAATTCTTTTACTTATTAGCTGAAGGGTGGCACATTAATACCAGTTGTTCTCGTCAGCAACTATATTTTTTGATCTGAAATAACCTTCAATCCAAGGTCTCCAAGCATCACAGTTTTTACTGGCTGAGGTTTGCTTGTATACTTGTACTAAAAACTGATCTAATATTCTTACCTGATATTCTAAATCTTGATGTGCATAGAATTGGCTGTCAATTTCCAATGTATCGTCTAACACCAAGTCTTGCATCAAATGCAATTCAGAAGTATCTACGACTCCATCATAAAGAATATCTAACTTATCTTCGAAATATTTGGTATGCGAAAACATAACTTCTTTTACTGGGTATTCATTTTGAGCGGTAATCATAGCAAACAGTCCTTTTAACGTTTCTTCAGCATTAACCTTTGCATGTTCATAAATATCCCGATCCAACGCCTCTTTTCTAAGAAGACTTTTACACTCGGATTTTACCCGATTCATTTCTGCAAGTGTCATGTTTTTTTGTTTCGAAACTGCAATCATCTGGAAACCATACATGTTTATCGTATCTGGCTTATCGGTAGAGTCTTTTGGCTCTTGTGGCAACATAAACCAAGGGTTGATATCCACATTCAATAATTGTGGATCAATATCTAAAATGAAAATTGTGTCCTTATTGGGAGAGGTGAACAAATTCTCTTCTGTAATTTGAGTTAGATCGTACCCCGCCTTTACGGAACCTCTACCAATATAAGCTAGTTGCTTATTCCGAAGATCCTTTTTTATTTGTTTGGTAATTTCCTTCTTTATATGACCTCTTGAAGCAGTAAAATCTTCCCAGTCGGATTTAACCATTTCTTTAATGACATCACGCTTATTGGTCTTAGATGTTTTGGTTATGTTTTTCAACTCAGGAGAAGCGGTAACCCCTTCTTTGCGAAGACGCTTAATTCGCTTGCGTTCCATTCGTCTTTTTAACCTTCGTTTCTTTCTTAATGCTTTCAGTCGTGCCTTTTCACGTTTCTTTGTGTCTTTTGCAATATCATCTTCATCTTTAAGAGTCGTATCTGGAATAGATGCTGCCTTAATAATATTGTCAAGTTTGGTAATCTTATGTCTATGCTCAACTTTTACAACGGAATCGACGCGTTTTGCTTTTTCCTGAATATTTTCGAAACCTTCTTTTAAGTCTTGTGTAATGGAATCTTGTGAAATCAATGTCAGTCCAGTTAACACTTCTCCGTAGTATTCGGCTGTTATTAGTTCTCCAATATCCTTAACATCGCGAAGAGAAATTACGGTGTCCTTAAGTTTTTCCTTTTTCTTACAACCAAAGAATAATGTTCCTAGCGTAAAAAGGAATGCCGAGAGGATAATATACTTGTATGTATTCTTCATTCTCATCTCTCAGTTAGTTGCTAGTATCTTCTTTAAAACGAATTTCGATATTCTGAAATCCTTGTTGCGCCAGAAAACCTTCAAGAAACAGTGTGGTTTTGGATTTTGCCTGTTCTACAAGACCAAGTCGTGGTAAATTCTTCCTTATTTCTAATTCGGCTAATCGAAAATATTCGTCCAACTTCTCACTTTTATTTTTAGCCTTAATCTCATCAAATTCAGAAATCGGATAGATTTCATGATATTTCTCATGTGGGTAAGAAAAATTGATGATTTCAACTGCGGGAAGAAAGATTGTGATAGAATCTCCTTTTACCACTACATCTTCATTACGAATTTTTGATAAATCAACTCCTAACTTTACTGTAGCTTCAGTATTAAAAACGACATTAGGATTAGAGCTAGTAAAAAACTTCCTTAAACCTGTATCATTAATTTCGCCATAAACGATTTTGGTCATTACGGCTTCAACCGTAGCTAATTTAGCAGCAGATCGAACCTGTGTTACAATAAATTTCTTGTCTTGCGGTTTCTTACAAGAAGTGAAACCTACCATTAGGAGACAACAAAATATAATTGTGCTTAAAAGTTTATAGAAAAACTCATGTTTGCGTAGTGCAGATATTGCCAAAATAGTGTGTTAGTTAAGGTTAACCAAATATAATAAAAATAACGATTTAACCTTAATTAATATATGGGTTTTTTAAGAAGTGTTATTGTTTGTTGGTTATAGTTCTTAGTTTCTAGTTCTTAGTTCTTAGTTTTTAGTTCTTAGTTTTTAGTTTGTGGTTTCTAGTTTTTAGTTGTTGGTAATCATTCAAACTTAGAAAACGAAAACTACGACCTATAAACTAATACCCATACTTATCTTTCCATAGGGACTTCAATCGCTTACGAAAATCTTCTTCGCGGGCATTTTTACCTGGTTCGTAAAGGGTAGTATTGCTAACTTCATCTGGCATAAACTCCTGAAAAGCAAAACTTCCTGGGTAAGCATGGGAGTACATATAACCCTCTCCATAACCTTGTTGTTTCATTAATTTCGTTTGAGCATTTCTCAAAGCCAAAGGAACCGGCAAATTACCCGTCGATTTCACTAATTGTTGAGCTGCATTAATAGCCTCATAAGCCGCATTGCTTTTTGCACTGCAAGCAAGGTAGGTAACACATTGCGACAATATAATCCGAGATTCTGGCCAGCCAATTACATTAACCGCCTGAAAGGTATTGTTTGCCATAATCAAAGCAGTAGGATTTGCGTTACCTATGTCTTCACTTGCCAAAATTAGAAGACGTCGCGCAATAAACTTTGGATCTTCACCCCCTTCAATCATTCTGGCCAAATAATAAACAGCTGCATTAGGATCACTACCGCGTATAGATTTGATAAATGCCGAAATGATATCGTAGTGCATCTCGCCATTCTTGTCATAGAGGATCGTGTTTTGTTGTGCAATTTCAATTACCTTTTCATCCGTAATTTTATCTCCTTTGGAAAGGTTGTCTATGACTAATTCGAGCAAATTAAGAAGCTTACGAGCGTCTCCACCTGAAAGTTGATACAGAGCTTCTTTTTCCTTTAGTTTAATTTTAGAACTCTTTAGCTTTTCATCCTTAACCATTGCCTGTTCCATAAGGTGGAATAGCTCCTCTTTTGGAATCGACTTCAATGTATAAACTTGACAGCGGGAAATAAGTGCCGAATTAACCTCAAAAGACGGGTTCTCGGTAGTTGCTCCAATCAACGTAATGTCTCCGCTTTCTACTGCTCCAAGAAGCGCATCTTGTTGAGACTTACTAAAACGATGAATCTCATCTATAAAAAGGACTGAGTTATTTTGGTATTTGGCCTTTCGTATTACTTCACGGAGCTCTTTAACACCAGAACTTATCGCACTTAAGTTGTGAAATGGAAGTTTAAGTTGTTTAGAAATGATATTGGCCAAGGTAGTTTTTCCAACACCTGGTGGGCCCCAAAAGATCATGGACGGGATTGTTCCAGAATTAATAATGTTTCTGAGAATATTTCCTTCACCAACAAGATGCTTTTGACCGACAAATTCATCCAACGAATTTGGTCGCATACGTTCAGCTAAAGGCACCTTGTGGGAATCATCACGGTGTCCAACTGATTGACTACTGTGTTCTGAAAATAAATCCATGAAGTTTACAAAATGCTTTTAAGTACCAGCATACGGGGAAATTAGATCAAATGAATTATTTAGACGCTCTTTTTAAAAGTGAAATATGAAATGTGTTCTAATTGAATCAGAACTCTGGTTTCATATTTCGCGTTCAACTTTCACGTCGGAAAAGAAACACTTCAAACAATCTTTAATAAAGGTAGTATATACCATGAAAAGAAAGAACAGAATATGTGAATAAGTTAATCTACGTCTTCGAAATCGACGTACTCACCTCCTTTTACATGCTTTTCTTTTCCTTTACCGGGGCGTTTTGTAACCTTAATTCTGCCCTCTTGCGATTCTGTATTGTTATAACGGCTTTGTCTTCCACCTGCTCCCGAAGAAGCATTGGAAACATTTGGAAATATGATCTTAGATAGAACTCTGTAGATTATATAAACCAATACGCCTATTCCTATTGCTCTTAACATCTTATTCAACCCTCATTTTAATCAAACAACTCATTTCCTTACAAAGATAACAACATCAAAAAATTTACCAAAGTTTCAATTTTGACAAGATGGCATTATCTGAACAAGAAACGGCTTATTAGCGCAATTGTTACAGTTAGTTAGAAAAAATAAATGGCGGACTTGTAACCTACAACGATTTCACCCTAAACTCTGTTCTTCTATTTAATTGTCGTCCTTGCGGGTAGTCTTTACCGTCTTTAGTATTTGGAGCAGCAGGTTTTAACTCGCCAAACCACTTGGCAAAAATACGTTTAGGAGAAATTCCACGAGCAATCAATGCTTTCTGTACGCTCAAAGCCCTCCGTTTCGAAAGTTCTTCGTTGTAAGCAATGGATCCTTTGCTATCGGTATGGGCTTCTACCCAAACACTCATGGTTGGATATTTAGTCAATAGATCATAAGCAAAGTCAATGCTATTCTTACCTTGATTGACATGTTTGTCTATGTCAAAATCGTGATAGACCACGTGAATCACATCTCGAATTCCAAAAGGGATGGTATCGATTGGCTCTGGTTCTTTTACAACCGTATCAACTGGAACTACACTAGCTACAACTGGAGTATCCACCCGCACTGGAGTAACAATGGTATCAACATTTGCCACAACGGGAGTATCAACTGGTTCTGGAATGACTACGGTATCAACTGGAATAATCTCTTCAGGCACTTTTTTAAGAGGTCTTAGAATCGTAATGGTATCAGGCAAATTGTAACTGTACGTTGTAAACTGAGAAGTATCTGGAATATACCCATCACGAGAGCAAATCAACTTAAACATTCTATTAGATTCAATCTCTGTTATAAAAACATCTTCTGATTTTATAAGCTCAGTGCGTTGCAACAACGTATCTGTAGAGTCAGTCGGTTGCTGAAAAAACTGAATATCCACAGAGTCAAGCCAGACCTTTTTTTGATCGTCATTCATCGCATAGACGTCCACCAATAGTTCTACTTTTTT
>JAHDFW010000083.1 GCA_020627945.1 Cytophagales bacterium | reverse complement strand
CAATGGCAATGTTACCCATTACCTCGCCTTCTCTCATATCTACCTGCCCGTATATTATAGAACTGATAAATAATGATGAAATCAATAAAAGCTTTCTTTTCATTATATTTATTTATATTAAATGGTTAGTTAATTATAAATATAACTGAAATAATGTGATTTTTGTAGTGTGTATTACTTTTTTAGAAAATATTCTAAATTTTGAGTTTTTGAAATAAGATGCAGGAATTATTTTTCTTCTTTCTTTGCCTCTTCCAAACGTTTTACTCGTTCCTTTTCAAAAATATCCATGATTATGGCGTACTTATAGGACAAGCTTTGGTAATAGGAAAAACGACCAGCCTCGCCTCCGTGTCCAGATTTTAATTCTGTTTTGAGTAGAATTTCGGTATCCGCCGTGTTATGTTCTCGAAGCTTAGCCACCATTTTTGCAGGTTCCCAATATCCAACTCGAGAGTCCTTCAACCCAGTTAGAAAGATCATATGCGGATAGTCTTGCTTTTTTACGTTGTCGTATGGAGAATAGCTTTTTATGTAGTCGTAGTACTTCTTTTTGTTAGGGTTGCCCCATTCGAAATATTCCATTGTGGTTAGTGGAAGTTTATCGTCCAGCATGGTATTAATCACGTCAACGAAGGGAACATCCAGAATAACAATTTTGAAAAGATCGGGTCGCATGTTAGCTACTGCGCCCATGAGAAGTCCTCCCGCACTTCCTCCTTGAGCAACGATATTCCCTTTCTCAACATAGCCTTCGTCGATCAAATATTCAGCGCAATCAATAAAGTCGGTAAACGTGTTTTTCTTGTTCAATAATCGACCGCCATCGTACCAATCCCGTCCTAGTTCATCTCCACCGCGCACATGTGCTATGGCATAAACAAATCCTTTATGAATCAGAGGTAATGGGTTTATGGAAAAACCACCACCTAATCCATTTCCATATGCACCATAAGAGGTTAAGAAAACCTTTTTAGGTTGATAGTTTTTGCTTTTGTGCCAAATATCATGATAGATGAGGGTAATGGGGATTTTACTTCCATCTCGTGCGGTAGCCCAAACTCTTTTACTCTTGATCCAACGCTCTTGATATTTTTCGAGCTTTTTTTCTCGAACGACTTTAAGTTCTTTATTGGCCATGTTATAATCATAAACAGCCTCTTTTTTATTGGGTGCGTCGAATCCAATTCGAACAAGATCCGTATTTCGATCTGGATTGTCGTCTAAGTAGACCGAATATACATCGTCTTTAAACTTGATGTAATGTTCTTTATTCGTTTTTCGATCTATAATTTTGATCTCGTCTTGGGCATTTACTTTTTCAGTGATTGCGATGTAATTGTCAAAGAGATAAAACCCGCTGATAGGAACGTCGTTTTTGTTGTCTATGAATGTTTTCCAATGGGATTTTTCGGGCTTCTCTACAGGGGTGGTAAACACGCTATAGTTCTTATTTTTCCAGTTACTCAGAATATTTAATTTTCCATCGTAATAAGACACACCATACAAATGATTCATTGATCTCGGTTCAATCATTTTCAATAGGGTCGGGATAGATTCTTTAGTGATTTTAGCATCGCCTGGAAAAAACATTACTTCCGAAGAGTTACTGCTTCCGCTGGATACAAATACATATTCTTCTTTTTTAGAGATTCCAATTCCCACGGAAAAACGAGGATCTTTTTCTACGAAAAGGGTAAGGTCATCTTTTTGAGGAGTTCGAAGATTATGTGCCATTACTTTGTATGCACGGAATGTTTTTTTGTCCTGCATGGAGTAAATGATCAGACTGTCATTTACCCATACTAAATTGCCAACGTCTTTCAGTGAATCAGCGATTAGGGCTCCAGTACTAACGTTTTTGAACCGAACCGTATAAGAGTCATTTCCAGATGTATTTTCGAAATAAGAGAATAATTCGTGCGTTGGACTTGGTTGAATGCTTCCCGCACTGAAGTAGCCATCTCTGTTTTTGGCAAGTTCATTTATATCGAGCAAGACTATTTTTCCAGTTGTATCGAGATTGCTGCGGTAGTACACAGGGTGTTCCTGTTTTTCCGAATAGGTATAATGATAGAGGTAGTTATCAATTTTGTTTGGAATTGATTCGTAACCTTGATCCACATAGGTCATCATTTCCATAAACAAACCGCGTTGCATTTTCCGAAGAGGAATAAAGTAGTTTTGAGCATAGTTGTTTTCTGCGTCGATGTATTCCATTACCTGTTCATTGCGAATCGGATCCTTGGTGTCTTTTAACCAAGCGTAGTTATCAACTCTAGTATCTCCGTGTATAGTGGATGAAACTGGGATTTTATCGGCCACAGGAGGTTTAAGGTTTACATCTCGAATATGTTTATCGCTGAATTGTTTTTCCAAAGGCTTTTTTGACTCCATGTCCTTTCTAACAGCCTCAGGTATTTTGAATTGAGGGTTTTGCTCGGAATATTCGATCCAAAAATCTGAATTGTATTCGGTGGGTAGATCGAAAATGTGATTGAAAGATATGTTTGCAAAAGTTTCCTCTGGTGAAAATAGTTTTACGGAGTCCTGAAGGACATCAGTTATAATAATTTCATTTACCGCAGAATAGGGTGTGGTGGAATGATCCAGAGTATCAACATAAATGAATTCGTCTTCTTCACGGATTCTAGTTGGATAATACTTACCATCACTGTGTTTCTCATAGTATGCTTGAACCTTGTATCCAAAGTGTTTTATGGCCATGGTTGTATACGAACAGAAGTACTTTTTGAATCTATTTGGAACGTAACATTCGAAATGAGTAATTGCGAAATCATCTTCGGTTACATGAATAGTTCCAGACAAAGCTTTTCTACTATTTAGATAATAATATTGTGGATTATCTTTCATTGCCTCTAACTCTTCCACAGTGTAACTAGGTTCAAAGTTGATAATGTAATACCAATCACCAGCTTCGTTTTTTCGTCTTCCTATAAGTTCATACTGGTAGTGTTTCATCTTTTTTAGGTTCAAAAATGAAGCATGATATTTCACCTTGTCTTTTGCCATCAATCCCATTGGTCCACACTCAATCGTCTGATTCATGCGATGCTTACTAAGTTGATCCGAAGAACGAGCATCTATTATTTTAGCCCGATCATTTTTTCCAGACCGGTTGTGAAAATGAAGTCTATGTAGGCTTTCTGAAGTAGGGATATAGTAATTACTTAAAGAAGAAAAAGTGTTTCTTCCCAGATAGTAGTCCTTCCATTTGTATTTGTTTATATCATAAGGTGCATAGTGAATTTTACAAACCGCATCTGCGTATGCAATATGTGCCTCATTTTCAGTAATGGTTTCGCGGTAATAAGCATTTAGATAAGTTGGTTGATCCAGATAGTTTTTAGGAATTCTTTTAATCGCTTTTTTAATGATTTTATCTGGAGCAAGAGTTTTCTCCGCAATCACTTCTACTTCTTGCAGTACAGAAGTTGAAGGTGTCAGTTTGAATACTAAGTTTTCTTGATTAATTAATTCAGAAACTTTATACGTTTTGTTTGTGTATCCTAAATAGGAGAAAATCAAAGTTCCGTTTTTATAAGCTCCAGGCATTTGAAGACTAAAAACCCCATGTTCGTCCGTTACAGTTCCAACAGGATGATTTTCTAATTTGACATAGGCAAAAGCTAAGGGAGTTCCTTGTTTTTCATCAACGACCTTACCGCTGACATTAAAAGACGATTGTGCATTGGTAAAACTATACCAACAAAACAAGGTTATCAATAACCCCCAAATACGATAAGTTGAACGCATTTCTATACAATTTCAGTGTTTCTTTCCCCGAGCAGCACTCTAAATATAGTAAAAATCTTTAGAACGTAGATGTACACGGCTATTTCCAGTTGCACATACTATTGAACCAAGAATCAGGAATTTGAAACTAAAATAGGCATACCTACTTGTGGGTAATCTCTTGAAAACGTGTAACCTACTAGGGTTAAGTTCGTTGTATAAGTATGAAACGCACACTTTTAGTTTTGTTGGCAATAGTTGGTTTAGGAACCCAACTGTTCGCCGCGGAACAACAGGCAACACTTAGTTCCAGGCTAACTAAGAAGCTCGAGAAATATTACGCAGATGGCAAGACCGACAAAGGACTTGAATTATGCAAAGACCTTCAGAAGAACTATCGCAAATGCGCCGACCTTCAGTTTATTCATTCGTTATTTCTATCTCAAAAATCGGATAAGGCAAAAAGTGCGACATTTAGAAAGAAGTATCTTGCTCAGTCGGCTACCTATTTCAAAAAAGGAGTTAAGCTAGATTCGAATGCCTCTTATATAACGAATAATTCTGCACACAAAACGACCACATTAAATCACTTTCGTGCCTATGTAGATGAATTGAGTAGTAGAGATTCATCACGAGTAGTTTTGATGCGTGAATGGTCAACGGCTTATTTGGGAGTTGGGGATACCGTATTTCAAGTGTATTTCACAAAGATTAATAGCCTACGACCAGTTGTTGAGCCATCACCAGTTGCAACCAATACGGTTGACAATGATTTAATGGAAGTGACGAAGGACGGTGTGCGAGTAAGTCGACTTCAATTAATGTCTTATGCATCATCCTTGGTTGGCACACCATATAAGTGGGCAGGAGAATCAAAGGAAGGTTTGGATTGCAGTGGGTTTAACTTATTTGTATATAAAAATTCAGGAGTGAAATTGCCACACAATGCGCACATGCAATCTAAGTTAGGAAAGAAAGTAGCGTTAGAAGATAGCAAGCCAGGAGATTTGATCTTCTTTGGATACGAAACCGAAAAAGGATATCGAGCTTCACACACTGGGATGATTTACAAGAATGATGAAGATGGACTAGCAGTAATCCATTGTGTTTCCAGAGGAGTAGTTATTGATTCGGACTTTTTCGAAAACTATTGGGCTGAGAAAGTGCTTTTTGTGAAGAGGATTATTCAGTGAAAATGGAAGATGATCAATCAACGGTCCGAAGCCCCAACCCGCACCGTCATTCCTGATGTTGCAGAGCAACAGTCAGGAATCTGGTCCTAAGAACCTATAGAGGTTGGTTCACCAGATTCCTGACTTCTCCCATTGGGTCGAATCAGGAATGACGTCGTTGTTTTTGGCATTTTCCTTTTATCTCCAATGCAAGATCAATCAGCAGTCCAGCCCATAACATTGGACCGAAGTAAGAAAAAACTCAAAGATTTCCATTTGCAATTATATATTAAATCGCTCCGTGCAGCTGTAATATGCCGTTTCCATTCATAAATTCTCAACCTTGGCTAATAATTCAGGATAAACTCTTAAAACCTTCTTTGTTTTGTTCAGAAATTGATTAGTTTTGCCTCGCTAATTTTAGGCGATTTGAAAAACAAAATCAAATGTCAAAACAAATCAAAATAAAAAAGGGGTTTGATATTAACCTAAAAGGGAAGGCCGAGAAAAATATCGGCGATTTTGCTCGTGCAGAGTATTTCGCGATTAAGCCTTCTGATTTTATCCATGTTTCCAGACCTAAACTAGAGGTTGCTGTTGGGGACAAAGTTCAAGCGGGTGACGTTGTATTTTTTGACAAACTTCAGGATTCTGTAAAGTATCTTGCTCCAGTAAGTGGAGAAGTTACTGATATCGTACGTGGTGCGAAAAGAAGACTTCTTGAAGTTAAGATCAAAGCGGATGCTGAAGATTCTTACAAGGAATTCAAAAAGTATACGGCACAGGAAGTTGGTGGAATCTCGAAAGAAGATGCTATCAAAGAAATGTGTGATGGAGGTGTTTGGCCTCACATTATCCAACGTCCATACGCAGTTGTAGCTAGTCCAGAAGATTCTCCAAAAGCAATTTACATCTCTGCTTGTGACACAGCGCCGTTGGCATGTGATCCTGGGTTTGCGTTGAAAGACGATGTGGAAAACTTTAAGGCTGGTATCAGTATCCTAAAGAAACTTACTTCAGGTAAAGTTCATATCAACATTCACACTGACGCTGAAGTTGCTCCTGTATTTGAGCAAAACGCTGGTGTACAGGTGAATAAATTTTCTGGCCCACACCCTGCAGGTAACGTAGGTATTCAGATTCACCATATCGATCCGATCAATAAAGGAGATGTGGTTTGGACTGTTTCTCCTTTCGGTGTTGCACAAATTGGTAAATTGTTCCTAGAAGGAAAATACGATCCTACTAAGATTATTGCAATTGCTGGTGGTTCAGTTGCTAAACCTAAATACGCTAAGGTGAAGGCTGGTACACAGGTTACTAACCTGTTGGCTAATAACCTTAACGAAGATAACGTAAGAGTAATCTCTGGAAACGTACTTACTGGTGAGCGTATCAGTAACGACGGTTACTTAGGTTTCTACAATAATGAGTTAACGGTAATTAAGGAAGGAAATGAAGCTGAATTCTTTGGTTGGGTATTGCCAACTACTAAGAAACTTAGTTTCCATAGAGCATTAGGTCTAATGTCTTTCCTAAATCCAAAGAAAGAATACGATCTTAACACAAACCTGAAAGGAGAGCTTCGTGCTTTTGTTCAAACAGGTGCGTTTGAGAAAGTTCTTCCAATGGATATTTATCCTAGCCACTTGTTGAAGGCGATTCTTGCAAAGGATTACGAAGAGATGGAAGCACTTGGAATTTATGAAGTAGCAGAAGAAGATTTTGCACTTTGTGAGTTTATAGACGTTTCTAAAAACGAAATCCAAGACATTATACGCGAAGGAATCGAATTACTTCGTCAAGGTTAAATGAAATGCGAATACTAAGTTAAGTTTTGATTTAATGAAGTTTGTAAAAGATATATTTGATAACGTAAAACCGAATTTTACCAATGGTGGTAAATTTGAAAAGTACTACCCGGTTTACGAGGCCATTGAAACTCTATTCTTTGTGCCAGATCACACAGCACCTTCGAAAGGTGCACACATTCGTGACGCGAATGACATGAAAAGAATGATGAACACCGTGGTAATCGCAATGATTCCATGTTTGTTGTTCGGTATGTGGAACGCAGGATACCAGCACTACTTGGCTACAGGTAATGAAGATGCATCTACGTTTATCGGTCAATTTTTATTGGGAGCTCAGTGGGTTTTACCAATTGTAATTGTTTCATATTCAGCTGGATTGGCAGTTGAGTATGTGTTTGCTATTGTAAGGAAGCATGCGGTAAACGAAGGATTCCTTGTTTCTGGGATGCTTATTCCGCTGATTGTGCCTGTAACAATTCCATTGTGGATGGTTGCAGTTGCTACAATATTTGCGGTAGTGTTAGGAAAAGAGGTTTTTGGAGGAACAGGATTTAACATCCTTAACCCAGCATTAACTGCCAGAGCATTCTTATTCTTTGCTTATCCAACGGATATGTCAGGAGATGTATGCTGGGTAGAGTTAGCTGGTGAAAAAGCAGTTGATGGATGGAGTGGTGCAACAGCACTTGCTTACGGAGCTCAAGGTGTTGGAGAAACTGGAATGAATGTAGTAGACAATCTAACGAAGGTTTCCGCTTCTGGTCCGATAGACTTCTCACCAATGAGTATGTTCATGGGAACAATTCCTGGTTCGGTTGGAGAAACTTCTACTTTAATGGTGTTAATAGGAGCATTCCTTCTTTTAGCAACAGGTGTAGGGAGCTGGAGAATTATGACAAGTGTATTTGCAGGTGGTGCCGTTATGGGACTATTAATGCAAGGAATTGGGGCAAATGAATTTATGAATATGCCTTTCTTCTACCATTTAATTATTGGAGGTTTCGCATTTGGTGCGGTATTTATGGCAACAGATCCTGTATCTGCGGCACACACCAATATGGGTAAAATTATTTATGGATTCTTAATCGGTATTATGGCGGTGTTGATCCGTGTGTTAAACCCTGCTTACCCAGAAGGAATGATGATGGCAATTTTATTAATGAACGTATTTGCGCCATTGATTGATTATTATGTAGTATCTGCTAACAAGAAAAGAAGATTAAAACGTGCAACGGTCTAACGGATATATTATAGGGTTCGCTGCGATTTTAACAATCGTATGTGGTGGCCTGCTGGCATTCGCTAATCAAGGATTAAAAGATAGCCAGGACAAAGCAAAACAATTGGATACGCGTAAGCAGATTCTAAGTGCGGTAACTTCTGTTGAAGGAATTGACATAAATAAAGTGTATTCTGAGCGTGTAACTCCTTATGTAGTTGATGCTTCTGGTGAGCGTGATAAGTATAAGGATATTGACGCAGAGGGAGTAAACACTAAAAAGGAGTATAAGAAGTCAGAAGTTTCTGAGAAAAGATTTCCAGTTTTCGAATACAAAGGAGAAAATGGAGAATTGGAATCTTATATTATTCCTGTATTTGGTAAAGGACTTTGGGATGACGTTTGGGGGTATATCGCTTTGGAAAAAGATATGAATACCATCAAAGGGGTGAGCTTTGGTCACAAAGGTGAAACTCCAGGTCTAGGTGCAAGAATTACTGAGCCTGAAGTACAAGCAAGATTCATAGGTAAGAAAATCAACGATGGTGGAGTTATGTTCATCAAAGGAGAGGGAGTACCTGCAAATATTACAAGCGCTGATCATCAAGTAGACGGTTTATCTGGAGCTACGATGACTACCAAAGGAGTTAACAAAATGTTAGATTCTTACTTTGGACATTATCAAGCGTATTTTGACAAGAAACGATAGTTCAAATCATAAAGTAAATTTATTATGAGTGAAGTAGCAAAATCGGAAGCGGCATTTTCTAAGCGTAGAGTTAAACTTATCTCTAATCCGCTTAACGACGATAACCCTGTAACTATTCAGGTATTAGGGATTTGTTCCGCATTGGCAGTAACAGTACAGTTGAAGCCAACTTTCATTATGGCAGTTGCCGTAACTTTTGTAATTGTATTCTCTAACTTGATCTACTCGATCATCAGAAATGCAGTACCGGGTCGTATTCGTATTATTGTACAGTTGGCCGTAATTGCAACATTCGTGATTTTGGTGGATCAGGTATTGAAGGCATATGCATATGAGATGTCTAAGCAATTATCCGTATTTATTGGTCTTATTATTACAAACTGTATTGTAATGGGACGTCTTGAAGCGTTTGCTGGATCTAACAAACCTTACGATTCTGTATTGGATGGTGTAGGTAGTGGGCTTGGATACTCTTGGATTATCTTAGCTGTAGCTGTAGGGCGTGAGTTATTTGGATCAGGTTCATTGTTTGGATTCAAGGTATTTGAAGCAATCTTCAACCCGATCAACAGTGCATTAGGTACTGAGTGGGCATATACTAACAACGGTCTTATGGTAAACCCTATTGGAGCATTTATGCTTTTAGGAATTATCATTTGGGTTCAAAGAACTAAGAGCGGTTACGTAGAAGAATAGAATAACTGAAAGAGAAAACTACATTCGTATAACGAGTTTTAGATAAGAAATTATGGAAGATTTATTTAGTTTATTTGTACGGTCAATTTTCGTGGAGAACATGATCTTCGCGTACTTCCTAGGGATGTGTTCATTTCTGGCTGTATCAAAGAAAGTATCAACTGCGGTTGGTCTTGGAGCTGCAGTAATTTTCGTATTGGCAATTACAGCACCAATTAACTGGATGTTGCAAGAGTATGTCCTTAAGGAAAATGCTCTATTTAATATTACAGGAATAGCAGGGTTAGAAAACACAAACTTTGAGTTCTTACAATTCATTATGTTTATTGCAGTAATTGCTGCAATGGTACAGTTGGTAGAGATGATTATCGAAGCACTTTCTCCAGCACTTTACGGATCACTAGGAATCTTCCTTCCGTTGATCGCGGTAAACTGTTCTATCCTTGGTGGATCTCTTTTCATGGTGCAAAGAGATTACACTTCAGTAGTAGAGCCATTAGTTTACGGATTAGGATCAGGAATTGGTTGGATGTTAGCGATTGTTGCACTTGCAGCTATCCGTGAGAAGATGAAGTACTCTCATGTTCCAAACGGATTGAAAGGTCTTGGAATCACAATGATTATCACAGGTCTTATGGCATTCGGATTCATGTCGTTCATGGGGATCGAGATCTAAGAAAGAAGGATAGGTTAGATTTGACCTAGTCTTAATTAAAGAATTTAATTGATGAAAGCACTTGGAACGTACGTTTCAGGTGCTTTTTTAGTTTAAGGTATTACTTACTTGAATGTAAAGATTGGGCAATCGTAAAATTTAATCAATCGGTACGTGTTGTCTTTCGACAGCTCTCGGATTTGAATCCGTTCTCGATACATTTTGATTCGTTCCTCATCAAAACACTCGAACTGACATTTTTGAGTGTTGTTTGTTGAGGTAAAATATTTCTGATGGGTTATAAACCTTATAAACTCAAAATTTGATGTGATTTACAAAAAACGAATTACTGTCAGGTCGAGTGATTTTTTGGGTCGTAAACGAAGTTTAGAGAGAAAAAATTGTATCGAGAACGGCTAAGTACTAATGACATACCTTTATCGTTAGATAACTATGTCACGTTTTATTATACTGTCACTTTTCATGGTTTGGGCGATTGGTTGTATTCGGAGGCCAACTCCATCTTCGATAGTTATAAACGGATCCGATGAAATAATAATAACCTATCATGATCTGTCCACTTGCATGCCTGAACGAGAAGGAGAAATACGTATCATCCCTATAGGTGGACCTGATTCGAATTACGTTTTCACTCACTATACAATAAAACACAAAATATTTAGAAGAGACTCTAATCGAACTATGAAAGATAACGATTGGATTCAAGATGTAAAACACCTTATTAACAAGGCAAAATCAGAAGAAACGTATAGTTGTGGCGGTTTTGCAGCAAATGGAAAAGGAGTTATGGTAAGAATTGAATCAGATGGTGATATTGAGCAAATCTTCTTTTGCAAAGACCAGTGGGATGGAATAGGTGAATTGTTAGGGAAACTAAGGGCTAATTCGGATTAGCTGTTTATTAAAGCTTAAATTGGTATAAGTTTTTATTATGAGTATGTCTCGTTTTATATGTATAATAGTAGCACTTGGTTTAATCGGTTGTATGAAAGTACCAGAACAAGTGCCTGAAGACAGTTATGATTATTCCTTGGGCCTAAACATAAAATACACAAGACGGCGTGGGTGTATGGTTAGTGTACTCGGGGAGGTAAATATAGAACCGAAGGATTCTACATTTATTTTGACTAGTTATGGTATGAGAGGTCTTAAAGACACTGCACCTTTAGAAGAACAGTTTGAGGTTAAACCTAATTGGATTGAAATAATCAGAGACTTTAATGCTCATAGTGACTCAGATGATCACCGCGATTGCCAACCAGGTTCCTTCTCTATAATATTAGTTAGTTATACTCCTTTAGGATCGGATAAATCGTTTCATGTCTATCATTGTGAATGTGCAGTATCCGAGTTAATTGGGAATTTGAAGGCAGATTTTAAGTAAGTTGGTGAGGTTAATATTATTTACAACTTAAACTTCACAGGCAATACTAATTGACTTTTAACGATAGTATCTCTTAACCTTCCAGGCTTCCAAACAGGCATAGTAGAAATAACTCGTAGAACCTCTTCATCTAAGTTTTTGGATCCATTTACAGATTTAAGAATTATTGGGTCTTTTAATTCCCCCGTCATATCGATTGTAAACTGAACATAAACGTTGCCCTGAATATTATTTTCCTGTTCCCATTTAGGGTATTTGATATTTGCATTAATAAAGTTTCTCATACTATCAGTTCCCCCAATAAACTCAGGAAGCTGATCGACGATAGCATATGTTTTAGAGGTATCTATTGCATCAGACCCATCCCAAGCATAATTGTCATCTGTTTCGATATCTCCCATAATTTCACCCATCATTTCAGGTATTTCAGGTAAGTCTTCAATTGAGTCTATTATCGCGGGATGCGTATTAGTCTTGTTACATTTGGGTTTTAGTAAAGAATCCTTCGGAATATTTTGAGCAGTATCTACTTTGATGGAATCAATCGAAGAGATTACTTCTACAATTTGATTCTTGTTGTTAGGCTGATTCGAAGAACCACACCCAGTTAATAATAAACCAGTTACCGTTATCATGTAGATAGTATTAGAATAATACCTACGGTTCTTTATTTGAGTATTAGTAATGTCAATAGTCTCATGAAAAATCGGAAAATCAAGTTGATTTGTCCTAAACCTTCCACATACCTGACCTTTTTGATTACTTAAATAATCTACAATTTCACCTTTTGATGCAGACCTAAAATCAACAACTGACTTTTGACAACTTCCACAGAATCGATTCTTATTCTGCTGAGATTCCATTTTATCCCAGTTTTCGCTGCAAGGTGACTTTATTCCAATTTTCATAGAATACTAACTTATTTTAAGAGCTTTTATTATTTATGTTCTAGTTACTCCAACAGAAAAACAGACTAACTGTCAAAAGACGAACAGTTTAACAGAATTAAACCATCCTTTTCAACCCATTCGATTTAGTCATAAATGAATATCGAATAATCCCAACTAAATGATAAATAGCTAATAAAATAAGAAGTTTAGATGGCAACCCATGCAAAACAAACCTCCAATTCCTCTGGACATCCTTGTAGAAGTCAGGGTTCTTGGTAAACGACACCTCCCAAAGTGGAGTAGCAAATAGAATAAACATACCTGTAAACGCTAACCAAACAGGAACAATACGTAAAGCCCAATGTCCTATTTCCTTACTAATATTTGCCCATCTTGGTCCCCCGTCTAAAGGTTCTGGTAGAGCATTGGATTTCCTTTGACTTCGATATTGAAATAGGCGATAAATGGTGATCAGAGCTGTAAATGCACCCGCAATAACATGAATTTGTAACAGCTGTGCTTTATTAGCATCATCTGGAGCTTCTTCCATTTGGAGTCCCGTTACCAACATGATTAGAATAGTAGCACTTGCCAACCAATGAATAGTTTTAGTTGAGATCGGGTATTTTAATAAAGTATTGCTCATTATATTAAGACTTTACGTTCTTCTTAAAGAATGAAGATGAGAATTATGTTGATGAATATTAGAAGACCTATAATCTTTTCGAGGTTAGTCCACCAAGGTTTATGAGCCCAATTGACGATTTTTCTTCCAAAGCCGAATAACAATATAAATATCGGAATTATTAACCCCAAGCTAAACGCGGCCATTATCAAAGGGGTTTGCATTGGTTTATCCGCTGATTCAACTAGTATTGTCCCAATAATTGGACCTGTACTTGAGAAAGAACTTAAACCGAAAATAATACTAAGGATTATTAGTATGATAAACGCGTTCTTATTTGAGTGAATTACATCATCTAGGCCTCCAACCATCCATAGGCCAAGAGTTCCTAACAATATGGCCATTATAATTTTGAAAACCACAAACCCACTACTTGTACTGAGTTCATATATAAAAGCAGGTCCTATTAGCAAGGTTGAAGCACCTACAAGTACTAATACCCCACAGATACCAGCTACCACATAAAAAACTCTTCGGTAATAGTGTTTTATTTCCGTAGCACGATTCAACTTACCCATAGCCACAGCTATGAATAAAACTTGAATGAAAACGGGAGTTAAAAAGGCTGCAAGCCCAAATCCAAAACTCATCAAATAGACGTCCATATTCGAAGTTACTAAATTTTAGGCATAAAAAAATCCGAAGTACTTTTCAGCACTTCGGATTTTATGTTTTCAATTTCTTAGTAAGGATTACTCCTTAGTGAAAGAAATTGTGATTCTTCTTTGAGCTTCATCCTTACCGTCGATACCTTCGATAAGCATTTCATCAGCATAACCTTTAGAATCTAATTGATCTTTCTCAACACCTCTGTTAACCAATCTGTTCTTTACCCAAGTAGCTCTGATACCACTAGAAGCTTTTTTAGTTACTCTACCAACTTTAGTGTCAGCTTGCTTAGAGTGACCTTGTACTTCAGCTTTAAGGCTAGGGTAAGCTTTCAATAAAGAAGCAAGAGCGTCTAATTGAGCTTGACCTTCAGCAGAAATTTCTGCATCGTCACCAGCTTCATCAGAAAGATGAACTTGATCCAATACGAAAGTTTGAGATCCAGTTCCGTTAGCAAGGTATTCATTTACACCATATGCCCAAGAACCTTCTTCATAAGTTCCTGTTTCAGTAACTTCTTCAACAGCACTTTCAGCTTCATTTACTACTTCTTCTACTGCTGCTTCAGCTTCATTAGATGCTTCATCTACCATTTCCTCTGCAGCAGTTTCTACTGTTTCTGCATCTGTACCTTCTGTAGTTTCTCCACCACAGCTAACCATCGCAACTGGTAAAGCGATAGCTAAGGCAAATCTTAAGAATTTTTTCTTCATACTAATTGATAATTATGTTTTAAACTGCCGACAAAGTTAAATTTAATTCAGAATTAAACACAAGTTATCTAACCTAATTTCTGGGAATTCATCTAAAATTAAAGCGTTTCTGTCGAAAGTTGTTGAAGTAGGTAACAAAAAGCTGTTTTAAGGTGCCAAATTCCCTTGATTTTTGCTCATTAACGTATGATATTTAACTATTAAATGATGTTTTCTGAGGTCAATAATTCTAATTAAATATTGTATAAGTAAAAACAATTTATTTAATTACTGAATCATTCACACTTAACTATGCTTGTTAACGCAACCAGACATGCATTTTACATACGTGTCGCTTTTATTGTATGCTTCAAGCTAGGCTTTATTATTGGGTCTTTTTCCCAAATAAATCCTGGTGCAACTTGTGGTGGAGCAACTTCTCTAACCGTAAATTCCACATGCACAAATAATTCGTTTACAGTTTCATCTACAACTGGAGATCCAGCTTCTTCTTGTGCGGCAGGTCTTAAGAAAGATGGTTATTATACATTTACAGCAACCAGTTCAACAACTTATATAGATTGGAGTTATTCCAAATCTATGGCCGTTGCTATTTTTGATGCTTGTTCAGGTACAGAATTAGCATGTAATACCACAGGGACGTTTTCTTTCGCAACAACGGCAACTTCTAGTTATTTAGTTCATGTTATCCATGATGCTGGCGGCGGAAGCGGAAGTGGAAATATTTGCATCTATGAATCGCCAACTCCGTCAGGTCATAATTTAGGAGACGGGGATCACAACTCATGTGTAGATTCGATTTTTGACCCGGGAGGACCAACGGGAGATTATGCAAGTAGTACTGATATTACGGAAACATATTGTTCGGATGCTGGTAGTTGTATCTCAGTTGATTTCAGAGCATTTCATATTGAATCTTGGGATGATTTATTTATTTACGATGGTACCTCAACTGCTGATCCACTTATCGGAAATTATGCAGGAACAGGTTTACCAAATGGTGGAACGGTTGAATCTTCTTCTGGATGTCTAACGTTTAGATTTGTATCAGACGGATCCGTGGAATACGCGGGTTGGTCGGCAGCATTATCTTGTTCACCTTGTCCAACCTGTTCGGATGGAATTCAAAACGGCCTTGAAAATGGTGTGGATTGTGGAGGGCCTTGTACTCCATGCCCTGGAAGTACCTGCGCAACGGCCAATACAATTAGTACAATCCCTTATACGGCTACATCTCAATCTACAAGTGGTTTTGGAGACAACTATAGTTCGACAGATGCTTGCGGAAGTTCCTATATGAATGGTGATGACTATGTCATGACATACACTCCTCCTTTTGATACTTGCGTTGATATTACACTGAGTAATGTATCTTCTTCTTGGGCAGGATTATTTTTGTTAGATGGCTGCCCTGATGCTGGCGGAACCAATTGTGTTGCGGAAGCTGAAGGTGGAACAGCTCCCGAGATAAGTAGGATAAGCCTTATCTCTGGTACAACCTATTATATTATAGTCTCAACTTCTCCATCTCCTCAAACCGTGGATTTTGATATTGCAATTACAGGTTGCCTTCCAGTCGTTGGACATACAATTGGCAGCGGGGATTTAAACACATGTTTAGATACAGTATATGATAGTGGTGGAAAGCACCTTGATTATACTAATAATGAAGATAGGACAGAAACCTATTGTTCAA
>JAHDFW010000082.1 GCA_020627945.1 Cytophagales bacterium | reverse complement strand
AACTTTCTGATATGAGTTTTTAATTCTTGGTTCATTTATTTCTAATGACCTACAATGTCCGAATAAACCGAACTCTCTTTATTTACCTATAAAGTTAGAGTAAATTAAATGGAAAACAAGCTGAAATACTAGGAAGTAATACGCACGCGTTACGTTCCTAAACGGGTGCTAGATGGCTTTATTTTTTCCAATGGTCTATTTTAAAATCTCGAACTAAAGAGTCTGTTGTAAATTCAATCATTAATGTCTTTGTTTCAACTGGGTCAATATCCCAACCGTAATCCTCCACTAATGTATATCCGATTGTGTTAGGTTCTAAGTTGGCAAAATTTTCAGGTTCTCCAATTAAGTCGGTTAGTTGCTGATAGGTCATTCCTTTTTTTAAATGGTTTTCCATAAGGTCTTTTTCCATGGATTCTCTGTACTTATAAAACCCATCAACGTTTTCACTCCATTTGGATTTTTCAAATTCGAGTTGTTCCATCTCACAAGAACCTAAAAAACAAATGCAGAATATTATCATCAACTTTTTCATCCTTCTTCAGTCCATTTTTTTGTTGACGACCTGTATACTTTGGATTCACCAACACTCAGTCCATACCAAACCATATAAGTTGAATCAGTCTGCATTTGGTAAAACGCTGGACTATCCATTTTTTCAGTCAAGCCAAGCTTTGTAACATCTTTTGGCAGTCTATTATTTTCCTTCTTAAATGTCTCAACTTTCTCAATTAACATTTCAGCGTATTCTTGTCGTTCATTGTTGAATTCACAGCCGTAAGGTCCGTATAGCAGAACTAAGGTCAATATTTTGAATATCGGTTTCATTTTTTTTTGCTTGTACATGACAAGTAGGGCAGTAGAAAGTGATAAAATTTCATCCCGATAGCTATTGGGATTGCACTGAGCCAAAGCGTTGTATTTTGTTTTTATTTTTTTAAGCTGTCTACAGTAATTGTTATTTCAACTGGGTTTTTCTTTATGTATTCAACATATTCTTTGTTAAATTTTAAAATTGTGTCTTTAGAAGCAATTGGCTTCCATGACAAATCCTTTGCGTAACCATCTTCAGATACTTTTGGGTTGAAAAAATCAATATCTTCAACTATTGAATCCGGTGTGAAAAAGGAAATTTGTTCTTCCTTTATGAATTCTTCTATTGAGCTATATCCTTCTTCAATCATTTCTATTTCCGTTAATTCAACTAAGCATTCTCCACAGAGTTTATCACCTGTTGTCAAGGTTTTGTAGCCGCAAACTGGACAAGTACTAAATTCTGATTCTTGGGCTAGAGTAGGTTTAGTATCTGAATAGTTTACATGAATTAACTTAACAGTCACTACAGAAATGATAAGCAATGCAGAGAGTGTTAATCCTTTAATCAAGATCGATTTGTCTTTTACAATTTGATATAGCCCAAACCCAATTGCGCCTCCAATACCTCCAAATAATCCACCATAAAGGACTCGCATTCCACTGTCATTGGAGAAATACTCCCCAAGATTCATTAAAAGTACTACTGGAACAACTCCAAAAACAGTCATCCATATTTGTCCTTTATCTATATTTTTTTTCGTCATATTTTTTAATGGGTGGCAACATCCGAATAAACAGAATTCCACTTACTCACCAATAAAGTTAAAGTTTCCATATTCAATTAGCAATGTTTCTGGGCAGTTTATGAGCTAACTTTATATCAAATAGGCATCTTATAAGATTCTTACGTAAATTCTTGTTATTCTCACCCGCCTTTACCGCAGCTTTAATTCTTATCTTTGCTTCTCAAACCAAAAGATCAATCAAATGTCTCACTCTTTTCAAAAATCTGGAAACCTTGTTGATATTAGAAATCGCGAAGTTTATCCGGCTACGGTTACTGTAGAAAATGGGATCATAACTTCTATCAAAAAAGATTCAGACGCTAGTTATGATACGTACTTGATGCCTGGATTTGTAGATGCTCATATTCATATCGAGAGTTCAATGCTTATTCCTAAGGAGTTTGCACGAATGGCTGTTGTGCATGGTACGGTTGCTACAATTTCTGATCCGCATGAGATTGGAAATGTAATGGGGGTTGAAGGTGTGGAATACATGATTGATAATGGTAAGGAGGTGCCTTTTAAGTTTCACTTTGGTGCTCCTAGTTGTGTGCCTGCAACGTATTTTGAATCTGCTGGTGCTGTAATCACTCCAAAGGATATCGAATATCTAATGGCTAAAGAGGATATTTATTACCTCGCAGAAATGATGAACTGGCCTGGAGTACTTGCTCGCGATCCTGAGGTGATGGAGAAGATCAGAATTGGTTTGGATTCTGGTAAACCTGTAGATGGGCATGCACCAGGACTAAAAGGTGAACAAGCCAAACAATATGCTGAGGTTGGAATTACTACAGATCATGAATGTTTTACATTGGAGGAAGCTCTCGATAAGATCAAGTATGGAATGAAAATCCTCATCCGTGAGGGGAGTGCAGCTAAGAATTTCGAGGCGCTTTACACGATCATAGATCAATATCCTGATCTTACAATGTTCTGTTCAGACGATAAGCATCCAGATGATCTTATGGAAGGTCACATAAACCTTCTTGTAAGAAGAGCTTTGGATAAAGGAATGGAGCTGTTCAACATTCTTCAAGCAGCTTGTATCAATCCAGTGGAGCACTACAGCATGGATGTTGGTACTCTTCGTAAAGGAGATATGGCGGATTTTATTGAAGTTAAAGACCTTTTCGATTTTGAGGTGATCAATACTTGGATTGATGGAGAGTTAGTGGCAAGCAATGGAGAATCGAAATTGACGTACTCTTCAGGAAAGGTGATCAATAATTTTAATATCTCAGAAATCACTGCAAACGATCTGAAAGTAGAACCTAAAGGAACTCAACTAAATGTAATTGAGGCACTAGACGGTGAATTAATTACAAATGCAATCATTGCGGATGCGAAAGTGAATGGAGATAATACGGTTTCAGATACCGAAAATGATATCTTGAAATTTGTTGTGCTAAATCGTTATCAACAGGAAGCACCAGCTATTGGTTTTATTAAGAACTTTGGTCTTAAAAAAGGTGCTATTTCTTCATCTGTAGGACATGATTGTCACAACATTTTAGCGGTTGGAGCGGATGATGAATCATTGGCAGAGGCGATTAACATGTTAATCCGTGAAAAAGGAGGTGTTGCAGCTTATGATGGAAATGAAGGTAAGATGGTTTCGTTGCCAATTGCTGGTATTATGACCGATAAAAATGGTTATGATGTTGGTAAGGAATATGCAGAAGTAGATGCCATGGCCAAAAAACTAGGTTCCAAACTGAAAGCTCCGTTTATGTCATTGTCTTTCATGGCGTTATTGGTAATTCCTTCTTTGAAGCTTAGTGACAAAGGATTGTTTGATGGATTGAAATTTGAGTTTAAGAATCTATTCGTCTAGACTAAATTTGAAATAGGGAAGTTGAGACTTAAGCCGCGACTTCCTGTGTGCCGTACCTCACATTTTTTTACGGACTTTTTTCACTAAATAGTACTTTCCGAATATCCAAAATGATATTTCTCACATCTTGGTGGTAACGCGTTTATTATTTTTATGAAATCTTAACAATTCTTGTATTTTTGGAGCACCGAAAGAACAACCAAAAAATGATGAAGATATTAGTAACCGGTGCTCTTGGTCAATTAGGATCAGAGTTGGTAACAGGACTTCGTGAAGAATACGGAGTTGATAGTGTCATACCGACCGATATTCGTCCTGACGAGCAACCTAACTTTGAGGTGTTAGACGTTCTGGATAAGAAAGCCATGGAACGTTTGATCGTTAAACATGGAGTTACTCAGATTTATCATTTAGCGGCCATGCTTTCTGCTCGTGGTGAAGAAATGCCATCTAAAGCTTGGCGTTTGAATATAGACAGTTTGGTAAGTGTTCTTGAACTTGCTGAAAAGCATAAGTTAGATCGAATTTATTGGCCTAGTTCAATTGCCGTTTTTGGACCTACTTCTCCAAAGGAAAATACTCCACAGGATTGTATCATGGATCCAAATACCATTTATGGAATCAGTAAACTTTCGGGAGAAAGATTATGTGAATATGTTTTCAATAAGTTCGACGTAGATGTTAGAAGTCTTCGTTACCCTGGACTCATTGGATACAAAGCATTACCAGGAGGAGGAACTACAGATTACGCTGTTGATATTTATCACAAAGCAAAAGGAGAAGGGAAGTTTTCATGCTTCCTTACTGCAGATACGTATTTGCCTATGATGTATATGGATGATGCGGTTCGAGCAACCATTTCATTGATGAAAGCACCTAAGGAAAATATCAAAGTTCGTACAAGTTATAATATCTCTGCTATTTCATTTTCACCTGCAGAACAAGCAGCTTCTATTAAAAAGATGATTCCAGAATTCGATATTACTTATAATCCTGATTCACGTCAACAAATTGCTGAATCTTGGCCTTCGAGTATAGATGATTCTGCAGCGCGTAGAGATTGGGGATGGAAAGAGGAATATGACTTAGATAAGATGACGGAAATAATGTTGGAAAACATTGAAACCCCTGTCTCACATTAAGCATTGGATTACCTCTGTATTAGTTCTGTTGGTATCCTTCGCTAACGGACAAAACACCTTTCAAGAAATTTTTGGAACAGTTGAATACAATGAAACTGTTGGAGCCATCTTCGAATTAGAAAATGGTGAAATTTATCAATTTGGTCAAACGGGTACGCCTTCTGGATTTACTAATGTATCGCTTCATAAATTGGATGCCGAAGGGAATGTCTTGGATCAATGGTATTATAGTACCTCTTCCAATAGTCTTTTTGGAGCGGCTGTATATTCTGAAGCCGAAGATCAATTTATTTGTACCTATCAATCCGAAGAAGATACCTTAAGAAGATCAATACTTGCAAAAATCAATCGCAACGGTATGATAGTTTGGCAGACCAGTTACGGTCAAGACTCTGGAGCTTTTGCATTTCAGTCTTTAGAAATAGTTGAAAACAAGAGTATCGTAGCTTCAGGATTCAGAGATGGATCAGGTTTTGGCAATGATGTGTTGGTTGTCAAATTCGATTCTCTTGGTAACGAGATTTGGACCAGCACTTATGGTGCAGATTTAAATGAAGTTGCTTGGAGTTCCGTAACAATAGGAGATGATATTTTTGTGTTTGGTGACAATCAGATTGCTCAAGGATCGTATGAAGTTTTACGTTTAAAAATTGATAATTCTAATGGAAATGTAGAAGATTTTGCTTTAGCAAATTGGCCACATAATTCAGGCTGCAGAAAGGCAGTATTGGGATTGGATTCTTCCATCTACGTAATTGGAGAAAGTGCATCAGACTCCATTTTGTCTTTTAGTCCCTACTTGATGAAGTATGATAGGCAAGGTCACTTGATTTGGCAAAAGTTAGTAGAGCTAGCCGAAAAATCAACAACTGGATTTGATATCACTGTTTTGAATAAATATGCTCTGATGTATACTGGTTACTCCTATAATGATGAAACCTCAACTACGGATATGCATGTGAGTATTATTGATACGAGTGGTTACCTACATTATAAAAAACACTACGACTCTGGGGCGTTGATTGATATTGGATATACCATTGTTCCTTCGCAAGATGGAATTATAATTGGTGGAAAGGCTGGGCTATCTCAAAGTTCCGATTACTTTTTAGTAAAAGATTCATTACCCGAATTACCTATTGGTTTTGAGGAATTAAGATCCACCAATAATATTTACGTATATCCTGTACCTTCGCAAGGAACCGTGTTTTTCCAATCAGATGTTCCTATTAATAAAATCCTAATTATGGATGCCTTTGGTAGAGCGTTATCACGGAGTAATTATAATTGGGATTCCCGTAATTCGAGGTTGGAGATTTTCGATAAAACAGGTGTGTTTTTTATCAAAATAATTGCTTCGAATAATGTACTTTTGCGTCGGATTGTAATCCAGAAATAAACTTCTAATATTAAAACCAGTCTTCATGGAAAAAATAGATTCACTTAATCAAGTAGCAGATTTTCATACAACCTTTAAACATCCTGTAGTAGAACAACCAGGAATTCCAGGAGAAGATCGTTGTAAATTGAGAGTTTCGTTGATTCAGGAAGAATTGGATGAATTGTCACAGGCGATCAAAGACAAAGACATCGTTGAGGTTGCAGATGCACTTTGTGATATTCAGTACGTATTGTCAGGGGCAGTATTAGAATTCGGACTAGGAGATAAATTTGTTGAGTTGTTCAACGAAGTGCAACGATCAAATATGAGTAAAGCTTGCAAGTCCGAGGAAGAAGCAATTGCAACTTTAGATCACTATAAAGCTAAAGACGGAACCGAAGGGTATTACAGAGAAGAAAATGGTAAATGGTTGGTTTTCCGTAGTGGTGATAACAAGACGCTTAAGTCTATCAATTATTCTCCAGCGGACCTTAAATCAATTCTTGATAAGTAAGACTATTTCTTTTTGTTAGCTTTTTGCCTGAACGTTGAGCCGAAAGGTAAAGCGAATAACTGTACAATTCCAACCACTAGCATAAACGCGCCAGAGAAACAACCAAAGACTGGAAGAAACCATATTACGCCGTGATATGCGTTAAATAAACAATATAGTCCGCAACCAACTAAAAGAGAGAAACCAATTAGAATTCTACCAATAACACTAAAGGTGAGCTTTTTTTTCTCTTCTTTGATCCGTTGAGGAGCTTCCCGTTGCTTACGTTCTTTGTCTTCTTTGTCAAGAACAGACATGATGGACTCAATGGTTTTTTCGTCAGCTCCTTCTCTTTTCAAGTAAGCCAATACCATTCGAAAAGAGTCACCTCGATCCATAATGCCCTTCGAAACCTTGAGCATTTCCGCTAGTTTTTCCTGATCCATAATAATCGCAACATTTAATAGGTGACAAGATATAGAGAAAAGATTAAATTTGTCCAAACCTTACAGATATGTTAATAGATTTAAGAAGTGATACATTCACTAAGCCTACTGCACCAATGTTAGAAGCAATGATGAATGCTGAAGTTGGTGATGATGTGTTTGCAGAAGACCCAACCGTTAACGCTTTACAGGAAAAGGGTGCTGCTATGTTTGGGATGGAAGCGGCGTTGTTTTGTCCTTCCGGCACTATGACCAATCAGATTGCAATTGCCGTTCAAAATCGAGCAGGAGACGAAGTGATTTGCGATAAACTGTCTCACATATATAATTACGAAGGTGGAGGAATTGCAGTTAATGCTAGAGCATCCGTACGTTTAGTAGAAGGCGAAAATGGTTTGATAGATCCCTCGCAAGTTGGTATTAATATTAATCCACGACTGGATGCTCATTATGCAATGAGTAACATGTTGGCGATTGAGAATACCTGTAACAAAGGAGGAGGAACGATTTATAAATTAGATCGCATAGCTGCATTATCTAAGGTTGCAAAAGAGCACAACTTGAAATTTCATTTAGATGGGGCGAGAGTTTTTAATGCTCTAGTAGAAACAGGCGAGGATGCAACTCAATATGGGAAATATTTCGATTCCATTTCCATTTGTCTATCCAAAGGGCTTGGTGCTCCTATTGGATCCCTATTATTAGGCTCAAAAGATCTGATTGTGCAAGCTCATCGGAAGAGAAAAATGATGGGAGGAGGAATGCGTCAGGCTGGATATATTGCTGCTGCAGGTTTATATGCATTGGAAAATAATGTGGAGAGGTTAAAAGAAGACCATGCTCGTGCTAGACAAATTAAGGACGTATTGCTAAAAGCTCATTACGTTAACGAAGTTAAACCCGTAGAAACAAACATCTTGATTTTCTCGCTGAACGATAATGTTGAACCAGCAAAGTTCATTGATGCCTTAGATCAGCAAGGTATTAAAGCTATCAATTTTGGAGGTCAGTTGGTTAGGTTCGTTTTGCACTTAGATATTACTCAAGCCATGACCGACAAGGTTTGTGAGGTATTATCAGAGTTATCAATTTAAATAACACCCTTTGCGCTTCTTTGCGTCTCCGCGGTTAGTAAATAATACCACATGAACTGGTTTGAAAAATTAATGGGATTCAAAGAAGAATCACCAGAACAAGTTAGGGAAAACATTGGCTTAAGAGGAGAACAGCTAGTTTCAAAAGTCAACGGGAAAACATATCAATGTGGTACATTAGAAATTCCAACTCTTGAGTACCTAAGAGATCTCGTAAATAGTTTAGATATTTATGAAGGACAAAAAAACTCGGTAAAACAAGTAATTGGAAACGTCCAAGACTTTCATCTTAATCCAGATAATCAGGGAGCTTTGTTTCAGGCAGCATCACAATTTAACCTACTTGAAATGGTTGGTCCGCATGTTACTCCAGAACAAGGTGTAGCAGGGTATGAACATGACTATACTCAAGGTCCAGCATGTGCAATAGCATGTGGTGCAGGAACTATTTTTCGGAATTACTTTATTGAATTTAGCAGTCGTATAGGACAGTCGACCCATGAGCAAGTTGATTGTATGGAAGATCTTGAACAAGTGTTTCGTAATGCGGGTCTTAAAACGTGGACGATGCAAAACGGTTATTTGCTTACTAACCGTGAATCTTTGAAAGGTATAACTAAGTGGATTGGTCACTTGTCAGAATTAGAACGCGAATCACTCAAGGGCAAATTGAAAATTGGAATTCAATGGGATACCGAAGTTACATTGAATAAGGCAGGTCATTATGTTACGCAAGTATATTGTTCTGCCTTACCCGTTGCCTACTCAAGAGTAGAACCAATTTATTGGCAAGAATTAGCCCGTATTGTTTTAGAGGCAACCTATGAGGCAACTATTCTCAGTGGGATTCTCAACAAATATCATTATGGCTCGAACAAAGTATTTTTAACCTTAGTTGGAGGAGGTGCATTTGGCAATCATATCGATTGGATTCTAGACTCTGTTGAGCATGTACTGAGGCAATATCATCGTTTTGGTTTAGATATTGAGTTTATAAGTTACTCAAGCATGAACCCTGATCTGGAAGAGATGATAGAGGTTTTGTGATTTAAATGTTAACCATCATTTCAGCCTTACAGAAATAATATTTCTTACCTTCAAATTCTACGGTTAATCCTTTTTTTGTAGAAGTAAATTTGAGCTTTAAACTCTTTGCTTTTTCGCTTAATGGAAGGGAGTTGATCGAAGAGCCAAGCGACGTTGTAGTAAAGCTATTTTTAGTAAATTCCCCGATATATTGAATGCTTTCATAGGGGTCATAATTGCCATTTTGCACTACTTCTCCAAATTCGCTATTTTTTTTCAAACAAGATAGATCAGGTTCTTTTCCAGATTTGTCTTTAACTTTTAATTCTGTTACATAAACAAATAAATCACCGTATGGTGGGTCATAAACTTCTGTCATATCTGGAATGTGAAGCGCTCTAATTTTCACATCTTCACCCAATGAGATTAAGTCTTTATTGCATTTTGGAATCCAATACCCAATTATCGGCTCCATATTTGGCCATTCGTCTTCCAAAGAGTTTTTTGAACCTGAACTAATTAGTATAAAACTGATTGCGGAGATCAATACCAATTTTAACGGCTTAAGGAATGTGTTCTGTTTCATAGGAGTTTAGTTAAAATGACTGCAATTTACGAATATTGCTAAGAATCCTCCAATGTTCATATTTATTAAATTGTATCTTTGTGCTGGTCCATAAAACATTATCAAAGTGAAGGCAAAAGTAGAGAAGAACATGATCTTTGGAACGCACCCTGTGTTAGAGGCATTGGAGGCGGGAAAAGAGTTTGAGAAGTTATTTGTTCAATCTAACGCGAGAGGTAATGTTCTACGAGACATAAGGACACGTGCTGGTGAATTGGGATATCCCGTGCAAGAGGTGCCAGTTCAGAAGTTGGATCGCTTTACTCGCAAAAATCATCAAGGAGTAGTAGCATTTTTAAGTCTTATAGAATATCGTTCCTTGGATAATATTATTGACGATACTTATGCAGCAGGTAAGGTCCCATTGATCTTAGTATTAGACCGAGTGACTGATGTTAGGAATTTCGGAGCAATTGCAAGGAATGCCGATGCAATGGGTGTTAATGCAATTGTAATTCCTGCTAAAGGTGGGGCTCAAATAAATTCTGACGCTTTGAAATCTTCTGCAGGGGCATTGAACCATGTTCCAGTTTGCCGAGAAAAGTATCTTGACAAAACAATCGAATATCTTAAAAACAGCGGCATCAAAGTGGTTGGCTGCACTGAAAAAGGAGATGGCTTTATTCAGTCTGTGGATTACACTGAACCAGTAGCTATTATAATGGGATCAGAGGAAAACGGAATTTCTGATAAATATCTAAAAATGTGTGATTCCAAGGCTAAAATACCAATGTTGGGGAATGTTGGATCACTTAACGTATCTGTTGCTTGCGGTATGATTTTGTACGAAGTAGTTAGGCAACGTCACTAGTATTTTTAAAAATCGTATACCAAAATAATTGTAATTGCGTTCATTATATATGAAGCGCATGTTATTATTAATCAGTATTTTAGGTTTGTTGAGTCAAAACCTGTTTGGTCAGACAAATGTAGTTGTTCTAACTGAAAAGGAATCCAGTCGTAAAACAGACCGATCAAGAATTTTTAGTCAAGAAGGACATAATTTGCAATGTCTTTTAGCAGACAAGGGAGAACATACTAGTGGAGCATATTTTGTGCTAGATGAGGACTCTTCTTTGCTTTGGTATGCAGAAGTCAAAGAAGGAAAACTAGATGGGATACTAGTCAGGTTTGATTACAAAGATGGAGAGCTTTATGCCAATAAGTTAAGCTATCTTAAAACCGAAAAAGAACTTGTTCGTGTACATTATGCAACTCAAGGTTTTGTCAAAGATATGTGCATTATACGAACTGGAATTGCAAAAATTCAATTTGGAGATCACAGCGGAGATGTTAAGTTGTTAGATAACAAATATCGCACAGTAGCTAAAGTTGATTTGGCCAAACTTATGGAGGAATATCAATCATATAATCCTAAGGGCAATCTGGAAAAAACGTTGGTGGCTTATTAGGATTGAGCAAGAGGAGGGAGCAAGAGGAGGGAGCAAGAGTTTTGAGCAAGGGGATCGAGGAGATTCTTAATAATTCTTGATCCTCGATCCTCTTGCCCGGTACTCCCTACTTTACAAACTCTTCCTAATCGCCATCATATATCCTAGATGCAGACCTTCATGAGTATTGTTGAACTCAATAGCCATATCTACGTTTTTTAGAACTACATTGTAACTGGTTGGGTACTCATTGAACTCTGTAAAGATTCCATTGTTGTAGTCTGCAACGATTTTTTCATGAGAACTGATTAATTGCTCCTTCCAGAATTTCAACTCATCTTCCGTAAAAGGTTTTTCAGGTTTGCTTCCCTTACGATTTTCATCTACAAGTTGGTCACTGAGGTTCATAGCATTCCCAGATAGTTTATAACAAAGAAGTTGCTGTGTTACGACACAGTGTGCAGCATTCCATAAGATGTTATTGTTGAATCCGTCCGGTACTTTGTTAAGTTGTTCTAAAGTTAGTCCATCCAATAAATTTAGGATGTTCTTACGTGTTGCTAAGTGTATTTCGAAACTGTTTTGCATTATTTTAAATTTTAGTGCATGCACCCCATATAGAATTTAGATCTTTTAATGTAGGCATCAGAATAATAATCTTTCGCTGTATTCAAGATTTGAATAGGGCTGTCAGGTTTTTCATTACTAGAAATTATTACCATGTAATATCCTTTGCTGAACCCTTGGTAGCCATCTGAGTATTCGATGCTAACATAATTGCCATCATCGTGACGACCTCTAGGAAAATAACCGTGTTTTTCACCACATTGACATATCTCATCATTATCCAAACCGTTAGAAGTTTGGTAGTTGCCTCGGAGGTCTAATGGTAATTCTAATTTTTCACTTGCTTGTTTTGCAGTAGTCAAAGCGGATTGATAACTTTTAGTACTTAGAATGATCACGAAATGCTTTTCTGCATACCATTCTTGCCCTTGACATATACTAGTCAGAACTATGATTAAAGGAATAAATATGACTAATTTGAGGCAGTTCATACTAAGAAATAAAGGTAATTAAATTGATGTTAAAAATTGTATTTCTTCAAAAACTTTGAAACATTTTATAACCCTTCCCGTTTTAAGGGACATGGGAACGAAATGCAACTTTACTTTCAACGTGAAAACTCAAAAGTTTTTCCAAAGGTCATTTTTAGGCTCTACTTGGTATAATAAACCACGTTCCTGCGATCCATTTTCTATTTACCAATCCAATTAGTTGTTCTTGTTGCTCTGTGTTGAGTAGCAATCGAATCTAACTAGTGCATCAATCTATCTATTAACCAACATTGTCCTTTTCCTCTGAGTTTAATCAGTTTAGGAACAGGTACATCCTAATATAAAATCTAATCCTATGGAAGTACCGATTTTTATAGTAGTCGTCATACTATTAGTGGTCGTTTTATCATTGAGTAGCAGGTTTAAATCTGTGGAAAGAAAACTTGACCAAATCAATAAAAGAATTACTGAATCGAATTCTGACTTAACTAGAAAAATTGAGAAGTCAAGGTTTCAAAGTTACGAAGCTAGGCAGGAGCATACGAAAGAGCCGCTAGCTGAGCCTAAGCCGGCTCCACCGACAGTCCAAGTCGAGCCAAAGCCTAAACCAGAAATTATCAAACCTCCTGTTGTACCTGATAAACCGAAAGAGGAGGATAAGCCGAAGCTGGTTCTACAATCTCGTATCAAACCAACAGAGAAAAAACAGAATGTACCTGTTTTTGAAACTGTTGGAGCTAAAAAGCAACCTGTGAAAAAGGCTGCTCCAAAACCAAAGAAGCCTTCTTTTGGAGAAAGAAATCCTGATTTGGAGAAGTTTATTGGTGAGAACCTAGCTAGTAAAATAGGAATTGGTTTGTTCGTAATTGGAATGGGGTTTCTCGTTAAACTCGGTATTGACAAAGGTGTTATTAATGAGCACATGAGGGTCCTGATTGGATTAGTTGTAGGGGGAGGAATGATTGGACTTGCTCATTATCTACGTAAGTCGTTTAAGACCTTTAGTTCAATCCTTATAGGTGGAGGTCTTGCTGTACTTTATTTTACCATTGGACTGGCTCATAAAGAATACGATTTGTTTGGTGGTAAAACCATTCCTTTTGCTCTTATGACGGTCGTTACCATTTTTTCTATAGTCTTATCTCTTGCATATGATCGAATTGAACTTGCTGTAATCGCCATTATAGGTGGTTTTGCAACTCCGTTCATCGTGAGTGATGGGACGGGGAGTCATATAGATTTGTTTACGTACATCATGATTCTGGATATTGGAATGTTGCTGCTGGTTTATTTCAAAAAATGGAATCTTGTAAACTATCTGGTTTTCGGATTTACATATTTGCTCTATGTCACGGTATGGCAGGAGCGTTATACTATAGAATTTGCAGATCAATTTAGACTTGGATTTTTTGTGTCGCTGACGATCTTCTATTTGATCTTCCACTTGATGTCGGTCATCTACAATGTTCGTTATAATCGTAAGTTTAATTACGGTGAGATTTCCATAATGCTGGCCAACTCTGCAATTTATTTTGCATTGGGACTTAAGTTGTCAAATGATTATGCTGATGGACTGTACAACGGTTTGTTTACAGCTCTAATTGGAATATTTAATGCCGGGTTTGTTTTTGCCTTGTATAAACGCGTAAATATTGATAAAACCCTGATTTATTTACTGGTTGGATTAGTCCTAACGTTTGTTAGTTTAATAGCTCCGATTCAGCTTAAAGGTAATCAAATCACCATGTTTTGGGCTATAGAAGCAGTGTTGCTCTTGTGGTTAGCTCAAAAATCGGAAATCAAATTAATCCGTCTGACTGCCATGGTAATTAATGTTCTTATGTTATTTAGTTTGGCTATGGATTGGTATAAATATTATCCAGTCGGTCATGAACATGTCCTTAGGGTATTTATCAATAGGGTGTTTATTACTGGAGCCATGGTAAGTGCTTCATTGTTTACGACTAAACTTCTACTTGAACAAGAGGAGAGACAATGGTATCTGCCAAAAATTGAGCAAAAGGAATATGGTCTTTGGGTTACGGTAGTTGCATTAATTGCTTCTTATTTTGTTGGACTGTTAGAAATCAATCATCAGATGATGACCTATGAATATCATTCTTCACATAGAATTATTACACTTGGGATCTATACTTGCTTGTTTATATTAGGAATGACTATTTATGCAGAGGTTAACAAAAGGCAGAACTTTAGGTTGGTAACACAAATCTTATCCATGCCAATGATTGCGTCCTATGTGCTTTTCTTCATACCAAACGTAGTGTCCGTAAGAAATAGCTATTTAATTGATGAAATGACAAGTTATAATGGTTTTATACTACATTACTTCTTGTTGATATTGGTAATATTACTGATTTGTATCTTAATGTATCAGATTAGTAAATCTCATGGATTGAAATCTCAACTGGGAAAAACGGCACTTTGGTGTTTATCAGTATTTTCGGTTGTAGTTCTGAGTTCAGAAATTACCCATGGAGTTGTGTTAGATCAGTTCGGAAGTTATTTTGCTAAAGCTGAAAATCTGGACGGTTACATGGCGATCAGGGAAATTAATCAGATGGTAATTAGAACCTTTTATCCTGTAGTTTGGAGTATTAGTGCATTTATTCTGATGGCATTTGGGATGAGGTACAAAATAAAAACCTTGCGACTTGCATCTCTTGCATTGTTCTTACTTACTTTGTTGAAGTTAGGCCTTTGGGATTTAAGAGGGATTTCAGCTACAGGATGGGTAATAGCCTTGATCGTATTGGGGGCAATTCTATTGGTGGTGTCTTTCTTGTATCAAAAGCTGAAGTTTATTGTTTTGGACGATAGTGATGACCAAAAGAATCCAAATGTCTAACCAATTAAAAGTTGTCAACGAAATGAAAAATTTAAAATCATATATTCTACTAGTTGCTTGTCTTGTGTTTGCAAGTTTAAATATGAAGGCGCAGAATCGTTATTTGTATACCACAAGTATAAATCAAGTGGATGAATCTGGATTTCATAAAATTGCGGTTTCGCCAGAGGTAATTGGGAGACTAAGAAGTAACGAGACTGATTTGCGAATTTTTGATGATACCGACCGTGAAATCCCATATTTTATGGAGAGAGAAACGCCCGTTGAGTATTCATCTTTGTTTAAAGAGTACGAAATCACAGAAAAGAATTATGAAGAGGATGCGATTTCTAGCTTGATATTTCATAATCCAGAAAAGGTGTCGATAAACAATGTCAGTATTCTAGTAAGAAATACTGAAGTTAGAAAAAGAGCTCGCTTGAGTGGAAGCGACGATGGTGAAAATTGGTATGTAATCAAGAACGACTATTTGCTACACTCCATGTTTAGTAGAGATGAAACTTCGGAATTGAGAATCCTTAACTTTCCACTAAGCAATTACGAATATTTCAAACTCGAGATTAATGATTATTGGAAGTTGCCGATCAATATCATGAAAGTTGGGTATTACGATACCTACGAAGAACTAGGAAAGAGAGATGAATTTGAGGGGCAAGTAATCAGTCAAGCAGATAGTAACAAAAGCACATGGCTGGAAGTTACTTTTCCTTCACCTCGGTTGGTTGAGAAATTTAAAATAGAGGTAGATGGAGCTGATTTTTATTTACGAAGCGGTGTTCTGATGGTTGAGAACTCTTACACAAATAAGAAGAAGGAAGAAGTTGTATATCGTCAAAACGTGAAAGGATTTGAATTGAACTCCAATTCTGAAAATGAATTCACCTTGGATTTACGTGGTAAAAAGGTAGACAAGTTTTTTATTCAGATTCAAAACAACGATGATCAACCATTGAATATTAAGAAAATTACTGGTTTGCACATGAGAAGGTATATTGTAGCAAACTTGGATCCTGATAGACAGTATCAAGTTCAATTTAGTTCAGAAAAAGCAACAGTGCCTAAATACGATATTAAGTATTTCAAAAACGATATTGATAAGGAGTTGCCAGAAGCTAGTTTTACTCCAGTCTCGGTTCAAGCTACGGAGCCAGAGGTCCAAGAAGAAGTTGAAGATGAGAAAGGTGTTTTGGCTGACCCCTGGGTTCTTTGGTCTGTGTTGGGGGTAATTGGATTAATATT